>JALURF010000167.1:4681-8550 GCA_027017165.1 Thermofilaceae archaeon | reverse complement strand
ACCTGTAGGAGGGACCTAATCGCCGGATCCCCTCCCAGAGGCACGTAATCCTTAACGCTCTTTTCCACTAAAGGCACATTTGCAAAGCCGTCGCTAATTAAGATTATAATTGGCGTATATCCTCTCCTATTCTCTAAGAGGGCTAAAGATAATCCTCTCTGCAACCCCTCTGCTAGTGGCGTAAAATCGCTTAAACTTACTTCACGTAACTTGCCCACTATTAGATTAAAATTCGTTGTGGGATGCTGTAATATATGCGCCTTAAAACCTTTACAGATTATTAGCGAAACTCTATCTCTATACCTGACGGCTTCTCTTTTAATGGCTTCGAAAGAGCTAAGTATCTCTCCTATCGAAAAAGACATGGAGGCGCTAGTGTCCAGAACTATTATTAAAGAAAGCCTACCCTTTCCTCCAAAAATTTTCTCTCTTAAATCTTGGGGAGTAATACGGGGAAAACTGCCAGTTACAACAGACCTCCTAATAGTAGCTGAAAGAGCCAGCGGGAAGAACCTGCTCCTGGGTATTCTGTAGTCGATAACCAGACTACTTCCCTTAATCTTTCTTTTACCAGTTTTTGTCTTTTTCTTAGAAGCTATAAATTTTATGGCTAAATCCATCATTTCTTGGCTTTCTTCATGACGGCCGAGAATTTTCACGCCTTCTCTAGCTTCCCTTTTCTTTATCTTTAACTTTACCGCATGTTCTTTTACCCTTCTATCCTCTACCTCCCTACCCCAAGATATGTTTAAGGGAAATACCAAAAGTTTCTTCTTCTTAAAGAAGAAAGTCAGCAATAGATATGTTATAGCTAGGAGGAATAAGGCATAAAGAGGGTCGTAGACGAGTATCTGTATAAATAGAAAGACTGAAAATAGAAATATCATAATCTCGAGCAGGAGTCTCTTTAGACTAGCGCGCTCAACCGCGAAAAAACCGTAACTTTTTCTTTTCGCGAGAACGAGATGTGGTTTTAGCAAACTTACGTTTAACTTCTCCCGTAAAAACGGCATTCAATTCTTCAGAAGTAACGGGAGGTTTTAATCCTTCAGCTCTCGTCCTATGGGCGAGAGCGTATTTCAACCCTTTATACACATCTTCTTCAGTAACTTCTATTCTACTGTCTAGAGCCGCTAAAGCTTTAGCCATTTTAATAGCCACGATATCTGGCCTATACCCGTCAACTTCCAATTTAGCGCAAACCTTAGCCGCCGACTTTATCAAATGATCGCTAACTCTTACCTCTTTAATAATCTCCTTAGCTTTTCTTAACTTCTCTATAACCTCCCTTTGCGCGGCTTTCCATTTTAACTTAAATTCCTCGGGATTTTCCTCAAACTCTAGGTTTCTTTTAACAATTAAAGCTCTAAGCTCCGGATCTCTAAGAGTTGACAATTTCACGCTAATAGCGAATCTATCTAAAAGCTGAGGTCTAAGCTCTCCCTCTTCTGGGTTCATAGTACCTATAAGTATAAACCTAGCGGGATGTCTTAGAGAAACTCCCTCCCTCTCCACCGTATGCCATCCCGAGGCAGCCGCGTCGAGTATCGAATCGGCTATATGATCAGGCAATAGATTAACCTCGTCGATATACAGTATTTGTCTGTTAGCCTTGCCTAAAAGCCCGACTTCAAACACTACCTTTCCTTCCTTAAGAGTTCTTTCAATATTTATTGTCCCCAAAACCATATCCTCGGTAGCGCCCACAGGCAACTCCACTACTCTCATCTTCTTCTTTACGATCTCTAACTTTCCATTGTCGTAGTATTTCTCTCTACATATATCGCACATCTCCTCAGGGTCATATGGATTGCAGTTAAACGGGCAATTTTTAGAAACTTCTATTTCGGGCAGTAGCTCGGCGAAAGCCCTAACGATGCTGGATTTCCCTGTTCCTTTAGGACCTATAATCAACAGCCCGCCGATGTTGGGATTAACTGCTAAACATAGGAGAGCTTCCTTAAGCTCGTCTAAACCTACGAACGCCGCGAAGGGAAGTACTTTCATTTTCTCCACTTATTATATTGTAATATAGTTCTCGTTTTAAATTAAGCTTTACTTATAAAAGTGTTGAAGATAACCTAAACCTTGAGGTGAAACGATGTTTAAGCCAAGGACGCTGTACTTCGGCCCCGCAGGAATCCCCCTAAGCGTAAAGAAAAGATCAACGGTCGAGGGCATAAAGAGGGTTAGGGAATTAGGACTTAACGCCATGGAGTTGGAGTTTGTGAGGAGCATTAATATAAGTGAGGATAAAGCTCCAGAAGTGAAGGAGGCTGCTAAAGAATACGGAGTATTGTTAACCTGTCACGGTCAGTACTATATCAACTTAAATTCTAAAGATGAGGCAAAAGTCAGAGCCAGCGTGGAGAGGATATTAAAAGCGGCTAAAATAGCGTATCTAAGCGGAGCTTGGAGCCTCACATTCCACGCGGCCTACTACATGGATAGCGAGCCTAAAGTGGTTTACAAACGCGTTAAAAATCTTTTAAAAGACATTGTAAAAGAGCTTAAAGACCAAGGAATTGAAATATGGATAAGACCGGAAACTACAGGTAAGCCCACCCAATTTGGAACCCTAGAGGAATTAATTAAACTTAGTCAAGAAATCGAGTATGTGCTCCCGACAATCGATTTCGCTCATATTCATGCTCGAGAGGGCGGGAACTATAATACGTACGACGAATTTGTGGACATTCTCGTTGAGCTTGAAGAAGGTCTAGGAAGAACGGTGTTAAATAATATGCATATACACGTGTCAGGTATAGAGTATGGGCCTAAAGGCGAGCTCCGCCACGTTAACTTAAAGGAATCCGATTTCAATTATAAAGACCTTTTAAAAGCCTTAAAGGATTTCAGAATAAAAGGCGTGATTATCTGCGAAAGCCCCAACTTGGAGGAAGACGCTACGCTTCTAAAACATACCTACCTAAGGCTTAAAAGAACAAAGAGGAGGTAACTTTGTCTGAATACGTAGAACCAACTTATGCCCAAGGATTCTTCATAGTTTCTCGAATCGGCTGGGTACATCAAATAGTAATTTTCGACTATTATGATCCAGAAAGCTACTATTATAACTTAGTAGAAGACGAGGAAGCGCTAACCACTGAACTGGAATTTTTAAAAGATAATATGCAAGTCATGCTTGATCAAGAAAGAGTTACCATAAACGGGGCTAGAACCAAGCCTCAAGTAATAGATGTGGATTTAGGATTTAGAGGTTCTCCCGTTAGACCTTACTTGGCTTTCTTTATACTTTTTAAGGGAGATTTTAAAAATGGGATAAACGTTTACGAGAACTGGTATGAAAGTGAAGAAGCGGAATACGATTTCGACGCCTATTGGTTTTTCCCGCCAAAGGCTGAGATTTTAGAAGTAGAGGCGTCTGGAGCTACGGAAATCTTCGGAGCGCGCAATGTACTGGTTATAAGCATAAAGAGGGGAGAGCGTATATCGGGTTATGAGAAGATAGTATTTAGATTAGACTAGGTTTAGAAATTAAAAGAGGGACTATCATTTCTCTCTTTGTTAAGCCTCCATGCCGCCCTTTTAATTTCTTCTCTTCTTCCTTTCCAGTGTAGAGGTATAGGAGATACGAATTGCTCTTAGGGATTGCTATGTAATCTCCTATTCTGTCGAGAAATTCGTCATTAGCTTCTCCAAGTCCAAAAATGTTCTTATTTACCAAGTATCTAGACTCATATATTTCGAAACCTTTAAGAGTTTCCTCGGCAATCTCGAGAAACTGCGTTTTATCTTTCACTTTAAAATACACAAATCTTGAATCTCCGTAAGGCGGGACTAGAAGCGTTTTAGATAGATTATCTTCACGATCTAATTTTAGCGGTTTTTCTGGATCAACTTGTACT
>JALURF010000167.1:0-4671 GCA_027017165.1 Thermofilaceae archaeon | reverse complement strand
TACTTGTCCGTGATCCGAGAGTAAAACTATTAAACATTTCTCTTCCATTCCAAAGATTTTTTTCGTAAAAACCAAAAAGTACTCTATGAAACGCTTTAAATGTTCAATATATGCTTCAGAATCAGGACCATATACATGTCCTAGAGAGTCTAGTGAACCCCAGTAGGCGTGTATAAAAGTTTTTCCTTTAGAACGCTTTAATACATTTAGCATATTCAAGAACATATCCTCCATTTCTATATATGGTATAAACTCGATTTCGCCAACTAACAGTTTGGTAAACATAGACTCTATGTTTCCTATATTTAGCGCGAGATAAGACTCTATTCCCTTTTCTCTTAATACCTCGAATATAGATCTATAGGGGAGTATATCGCGGGGATCTATGCCTTCCTCGCCCAAGCTATCTCTATAGCCTCCTACTACAGGGCTATACTCTATAAGCTTAACTACAAGCCCGTATTCACGGAAATATACTCTATAGCCTATTAACCCGTGTTGTTGAGGATATAGGCCTGTAGAAAACGATGCCAATGCGGTAGTCGTGGTGGATGGCGCTACTGTCGTTATGGGATGTACATCATAAAATTCCTTAATACGATCTAGCAAGCTCTTAGACGTATAGTTGATTAAATCTTGAAATCCAAGAGCATCAATCAAGATGGATACTATACAGTCGTAATCTTCTACATTCTTTAAATACTCAGACTCAGGTACCCCTGTATTGAGCTTTAAGCCTAAAATTCTGCATAAGCTTATCGCAACATTAAGTACTGATAATCCATTATAGCTTGGGACTATAAAATTCTCTAGAAGTTCGTCGTTAGGGGAGTTCATACTCTTCGATTTCGAAGCCACATCTTGAATAAACACTTGCTTCTAAAATAGTTTTTCAACGGGAATTAACCGATTGTAAACAAGTACTCTTTCATAGATTACATCTCTCACTGACTTAATGTCCTCTTTGACGATGTTTTCCATCTCTGTCAAAGTCGCTGATACTGGAAAGGTCCCTCTAAGTAATAGGATGGAGCCTTCTGCCTCCTTTCTTTCTTTTTCATAAACTTGGGAAAGCCTCTCTAGATACTCATGCAAGTAGTAGACTTCTTCTAAAATTGCCTTTACAAGGAGAGGGTCTAAGTAGTAATACTCGGTTTTTATGATCTCGTACTCCTCGAAAACGCCCTTCAGCATGCTTTCCTCCTCTATCCTATCTTCTGACAGGGGTAAAGCGATTTCGAAAACACAGTATGTTAGAATCTCGGGATAGCGGTCTAAGATATTCTCCAGTACTGAAGTTTTAATAATTCGCGATGGCTGATATCCTCTAATTAATAATTCTCTAATCTTCTCTTTTACCTTCTGTTTATATGGTAAATGCTCGACTAGTTTTTCCTCGTCAAAAATAAAGCTTAGAAAGCTTAGTCCTCCTGGAGAGCACGGTATTGGCGTTATTCTCTCTAATGATGAGGGTTTCTTTTCTTTGCCGCTTATCAGATAAAATTCCCAATCAAAATCGTAGGATTGTATGGCCTCAATAACGTTTACGATTTCGCGTATCGAATTATTCTTTATCTTCTCGGTCAAGAGTATCCTGAAGTTCATTGAAAATCTATAGTCTTTCTCGAATAAAAAACTTCATTGCTGTTTCAGAGTTTTCCATTACTCCCAAGGGAATAAGGGACATTCATCCATTTCTAGGTAATAGTAGTCCGGTTTGAAGAGAGCGTCCTTCTTTAATACAAGCGCTAGAGTTATTATTTTCCTTGCATTCATGTTTTTTACAATTTTCAATACCTTTGTGATTGTCTTGCCAGTCCTAATCAAATCATCGACGACAAGCACGTTTTTCCCGGTTAAATCTATGTTAGAGTATAGGTGCACCACGGGATCATCATATAAAACTTTAGGAGGCTTGCCCTCACCATATCTTTCAATCTTTATTGAATAAAACTCCGGAGTTTTTAGCTTCACCGCTATTAGAGCCGCTGGGATAAGCCCGGAAGATCCTATGGCTAAAATGACGTCTATTTTCTCTTTTGATGATAAGATAGACGCGATTCTATCTGTGAAGTCGATTATCTCGCTCCAGGTTATCCTCCGTACTTGCATTACGCTAGTAAAACTGGTATGATGTACATAAATCCTGCAGAAACCAGCGGTACGGTTATGTTATCGTCGATTAACGGAATTCTCTCTACAATTGTGGCTACTACAGCTGTTAACACGCCTAGTACTCCTTTATAAATCACGCCAATAATCACTGATACTATTAACATGGCCACACTACCCCAAAAGCCCTTAACGTGTCTCTTGTAGATCCGGTTTCTGACTATTCCCGTAACCCCATCTCCGACGGCCATGAAGAGAGCTGCTGTGATAGCGATCCACTTGTCGACGTACCAGAACGTTAGGAAGAGCAACGCAAAGCTTATGCAAAACCAAGTATCTCCAAAATTGTTTTTGATTTGGAACCAGTCCAAATCTCTTTCCCAGATTCTAGGAGCTACCGTGACTACTGCCATAAAGAGGGCTCCTAAAACAGGTACGGTTGGGACTTCGAAAATATAGGGCGATATTATAGCCACTAATCCACCGGTTAAGAAGTGTATGAACTTTCTAGCCACATATTTATTCCATTTCTTAGATACCAGCTTAGAGAAGCGGAAAACCACTAAGAGCACCCATACGACGAGTATTCCTCCCCACATAATCTCTACAGGACTTGGAAACCATAGGTACATGACCACTGCCGAGGATGCTACGAAGGCGAGTATGAGCAAGGATAATTTAAACCAGGGATTTTCTATTAGCGATTTTTTCTCGGACATGATATCCCTCGACAATAGACTAATAGTGTTTACACAATAGTCTATCTTCCAGATTATAAAAATTTTATACTATAATTCGATTCTCCATATTTACTAAACTAAAAGCTCCAACGCTCTACCCACTTCTCCTCTTCAAAAGTTTTCGGATTAACCTTTATGTATCCAAACTGTATATTCTCTGCTTTCTCGCGGGGCACGTTGGTCAGTATTTTCATGCTCCACTCTTCGAAGTTAACGCTGGTTATTATTCCTAAACCTTCGAACATTTTCTCCCGTGAACCGATGCCAACTAGTAAATGTTTAAAGAAGCTCGGCGTTAGGATTAAAGCCTTTTTATTTGCCACTCTTTCTATCCTTGTCTTGGAATCATCTTCTACTATGAAGACATAAACTTCTGGGCAGTTTTCGCCGTATAGAACTTTAGTACCTAGAATTTTAGAATACACTTTAAGCTCATCAATCGAAAACTTGCTACCCGAGAATATGAAGCTATAAGCTGAGACAATATTAGTAAAGCTTACTTCTATCTCTTTAGAATTCTCAAACCATTTAGTGTAGATGAATTTTCTTATAATTTTTCTATCATCTCTACTCCTCTTCCTAGCGTAAATAGCTGGGGGTAGACGTAAAACTTTATATCGTTGCCCGAAAAACCGGAGAAGGTGCTCCAATTCTCCCCTTTCTCCTATTCCTATGACAGCATTCGGTTTAAACGCCTGAATTTTCGAAATCTTTAATTCTCTACCTCCGGGATCAACAATCCAGCCGGTAGTATTGAGTATAATGACTTCAGCTCCCAAATCTCCTGCTAGATCGTTAAGTATTGAAACTGCAGAAACACATCTATGAAAAAGACCGTGAGGTGAAGTCGAGCCCACGAAAACAGCATCATAAAGCGGAATCTCTGACAGCGTTACGATTTTTCTTTCTGCAATCCCCAATCCTATCGTCGTTGGAGGGCCTATGTCGCTCTGCCCTACATCGGCATCGATTATGAATACTTTTTCGTGTTCTTCGAGTAGACTATTGGTTAAAAAAGTTATAAAACCGCTTTTACCTACATCTATTCCTCCTATTACTGCTACTCTTGCTGATTTTTCCAATTTTTTAATTTCCTCCACAGCTTTAACCCATTCATCCGGTATCGTTTTACCCTCAACGAGCCATACTTTACCTTCTTCAATTTCTATCTCAGCGTTCTCCAGCACATACAGGGGTAACGCTTTAAATTTCCCGACACTGAAGGAACTTTTTTCAACTTTATGGCCGAAAACTTCTATACTTCCGCTGAGCACGTTGACGCGGGCTTCTCCCTCGACCATTAGAGTGTTCCCTGCTTCCACACTCATTTTCATCTTCGCCAATGTGGAACACCGCTAAGGCATCTCTATTTCAGTTAGAAAATATCCTTCATTTTCAGATAAGAGTATCGTCAGCCAAACTTTAAGCTCAGAGGCTTTTTCCGGATCTACGAAAAGTCTAACTCTCCCCAAGCTTGGTACTTCTTTTCCATGATATAATATTTTCGGATTTATCAGCTTTATCTTCTCCTTTAAATATTTGTTAAAAAATTCTACTGGAAAATCGAAGACGTAGCCTTTACCTGTATTAAATACTATTATTTCGCTTTTTACTGTATCTACATTATCGTTTGGAGTCATTTAACCGCCTTAGCCGAGTAGCTTAATTATCTATATTCTCGGCTTCCATTTAAGAGAAACACTAAAAATAATTTACAACGCAGACTATTGTAAACGCGGAGCGGATAAAATGAAATTGAGAGAAAATAATTCTATCTTTCTACGAGAAATAACCTCTGCTCGAGAGCGCCCACTGGTAT
>JALURF010000166.1 GCA_027017165.1 Thermofilaceae archaeon | reverse complement strand
AAATGGGTTAAACCCATAAGCTCTAAAACCTCTCTTACTCTCTCGATTATGCGCTCTCTAGGCAGGCCCGCGTTTTCCAGAGCAAGCCCAACTTCATATTTTACTTTAAACTCTATGAGTTGCGAATCCGGATCCTGCATGACGAAACCGGCGATTCTAGCTATTTCGCTCATAGAAGAATTGGCTACCTCTATACCTCCTACTTTAACACTCCCCCTATACTCCCCAGGATATAAATGGGGTACTACCCCAACTATAGAATAAGCTAATGTGCTTTTACCACTTGAAGAAGGGCCCGCTATTAAGAGATAATCTCCCTTATCGATTTCAAGATTTATATCTTCTAAAACCCAAGAGTTCAAGCCTGAATATTTAAAAGAAAAATTAGAGATTTTTACGAGCGCCATTTCAACCCCCGACCAGTTTTTTAACTCTCTTGCTGGTAGCTATACTAGCCGCTATCCAAGCAGCTACAAAATCCTGAACCAAATCTTTTGCCAATACGAACCACGTCGGTATCCAAGGATAGCTCTGAAGCAAATACAGGACGAAAGCGTCGTAAGGTACGTAGGCTATAGCCCCCATACAGCCAGCTATCGTGAATAGAACTACCTCGCTCAGTTCCTTTCTAACGATGAAAAACATGACGACAGCTAATACAAAGCCTAGGACCAGCGCTACTATAGGCAATCCCAATGTCTCCTGAGGAGAAATTTCGTAGACCCTACCAGACTGTGCCAGGAGTTGAGAGACTAGCTCGTTGAAATCTCCGCTAGCCAGTATTAAGTCTACCCACCAGGCTAGGAAGAAGCCTCCGGCGAAGAAGAAGGCTGGTGCGGATTTTCTTGCTATTTCCAGTTTTTTAGCCATGTAGCCCGCGACTCCGCCTTGTATAGCCGTGTAGATTACGTAGGCTATATGCCCGTACTGGAGCGCTTGTACTACTCCGCCTATAAATCCGGTTATCGCTCCTAGTAGAGGTCCCTTTAGGAAAGCTACGAGAAGTATGGGTACTCCGGTCATGCTGAATTTAATATTCCAAGGTCCTGGGATAGCTAGATAGCCGAGGACATTGGCGAGCGCTGCCATAACTCCGACGAGAGCTATGTCGTATGTTGAGAATCCGCTTCCCTTGGAACTTGGGCTTGCAGGCAAGTGCCCTTCCATAGTATCCCAAAGACTTGCTAATAAAGCTATCTTACAAAGTAGACTGAAACTACTATCTCGTCGCGAAATAGCAAGTATAAATTCCTCAGTTTCGATCTAGTTACAAGCAGTAATTTTCTTTGGAAAAACTAAAGTTGAGTTTTAGGATTAAGTTAGTTAGCTTTCTAAAGGAGCCAAATAAATTTATATAATCATCTCTTATTCTAGATTTCTGGAGGTCCGGGTGGTGTAGCGGTTAACACATCGGCCTGTGGACCTGGCTCGGCAGAGAGCCGAAGATCCCGGGTTGGAATCCCGGCCCGGACCTTGCTGTTCTATTTCAATAGAATAGATTTAGTATCGGGCATCCAGCCTTAATATTGACCAGCTTATCTTCTACTTTACGAGTAATCCTACAATTGGGGCTTGCCACCATTCACCGTTGTAGGCTTTTATAGCGCCTATTATCGCCATTGCTATTCCGTAGAGTAACGCTAAAGCTCGTATAGGCCAAAAAATTATAGCTAATAATCCTAGCCCGGTGAAGTACAATATAAATGAGAAAATCCATACAATTATCCAAATGACGGCTATAGCGGCCCACATTAGTAGAGATTGTTTCGCGTGGAATAGGACGAACTCGTCGTCGCTCTTGAATACAAGGGCTATTATAACTCCTAAAACTCCGAGAAGCCAAGCTATAAAGCCGAAGTGCCTACTCTCTTCCGATGGAGGATACCTAGGCATTCTACCACCGCGCCATTTTATATAATTTCTTCTCTCTTATCTCATTATACTGTTCTTATTTCAAATTTTCTCATAAGAGCACGAAATGAGGAAATTTGAGTGCTTAGCTAACACCATGGCTAATTAGCCTGCTGTTTAGGATTAACGTTTTTAGAGCGAAAAATGGTAAATAAAATATGCCGGACTTTGACGAGTACATTAAAGATGTAGATTTGAACACGCTTCTCACCGGGCTCGACCCCCCTTATGCTGAAACTGTGATGAGCCAGGTTAGGTATTTTACTGAAAAAGAGGCTGAGGATAGAGATCGCATAGTATTGAGCTATTTTGGCGAGGAGGGAGTGAAGCGTATAGTCGATACCGTTATAGAGTACTTGTTATCACCTCCAGAGCTCAGAGAAGACGCGAGGATCTTGGACGTAGGCGCGGGAACCGGCTTTTTCACAGTTAGAATAGCGGATGAAATACGTAAATACGTGCCAGGGGCGTTGTTCTATGCTATGGATATTACGCCAGCGATGCTACGGGTTTTAACTAGGAAAACGAGTGAGATTACGTGTTTTCTGGGATTGGCTGAGGATATTGTACGCGCTCTTAAATATGCTAAGAGATTTATGGATGTTCCTGAGAAATTCGATGCTGCATTCTCGATCCTAACTCTACATCATTGCTTAAACATAGAAAACGTCTTTAAAAGTATGAGAAAAATTTTAAACAGGCAGGGAAAAGCCGTAGTCGTAGATTTATGTGAACATCCTTTTGAAGAGTTTCGGGAAGAGATGGGGGATATCCACTTAGGCTTTAAGCCAGAGTT
>JALURF010000165.1 GCA_027017165.1 Thermofilaceae archaeon | reverse complement strand
GCTCGAATTTCCATTATGATGAAAGTTAAAGTGTTCTAGCCCTTTATCAAAGAAAGGAAATACTCGATATGCTAAACCTGTTAAAAAGAAATTTATATGGAATATTTCCGGTCAAACAATACTGGGGAATAATAATATACTTTAGGCTTAAATCCAAGTATGCTCGTTAAAGAGGAAATGTTTATATGAAGGAATTCGCTAATTAGTTTGGCTGGGTGAAATGCAGCGCCAAATTCAGTAAAACCCCCGGCTTTAACTCTCCTTCTAGCCCAGCTATACGTATATTCTAACCTGGTGGATAACTATGGGTAGTGTAAAAGCTCTACCTCAAGAGTTTAAACCAAAAGAATACGAGGAAGAACTGCTCAAGTACTGGGAAGAGCATAGAATCTACGAGAAATTAAGGGAGAAGCTCAAAGATAGGCCTAAATTCTACTTCCTAGACGGACCTCCCTATCCTTCAAGCGATACCCCGCATATAGGCACTATATGGAATAAAGTATTGAAAGACGCCGTGATAAGATTTCGAAGAGCTAGAGGCTTTAACGTACACGACCAGCCGGGCTACGACTGCCACGGATTGCCTATAGAGGTTAAAGTAGAGCAGAGCCTCGGGTTTAAAGCTAAAAAAGATATAGAGAAATTCGGAGTTGACAAGTTTATAAAAGAATGCGAGAAATTCGTATTCCACAATATAGAATCGATGACTAAACATTTCTGGAATTTCGGAGTTTCGATGGACTGGAGGAACCCCTACCTAACTCTCAACGATAAGTACATAGAAGGGGCTTGGTGGCTGGTTAAAAAAGCCCATGAAAAAGGCTTGCTGAAGAGAGGAGTTAAAGTTGTACACTGGTGTCCCCGCTGCGAGACTACGCTCGCTGACTACGAAGTCAGCGAGTATAAAATGCTTAAAGATCCGTCGATATACGTTAAATTCCCCGTTAAAAACAACTCTAATAGGTATATCCTAATATGGACCACGACTCCCTGGACCCTGCCCGCGAACCTAGCTGTAATGGCCCATCCGGATTTCGAGTACGCGTGGGTTAAGGTAGATGGAGAACTCCTCCTTCTGTTGAAGGAGAGAGTCGAGGCTGTAATGGCTGAAGCTGGCGTTGAAAACTACGAGATAGTAGAAGTTGTAAAAGGTAGAGATTTGGAAGGTTTAGAATACGAGCATCCTCTAAAAGATGAAGTTAAAATCCAGCAAAATGTAAGGGGAGTTCATAAAATAGTGCTGAGCGAGGAGTACGTTAGAGCCGAAGAAGGTACGGGCTTGGTTCACTGCGCCCCGGGACACGGCGAGGAAGATTTCGAAGTAGGCAGGGTTTACGGCCTTCCAGTGGTATCACCGGTTGACGATAGAGGAGTCTTCACTGAGGAGGCTGGAAAATATGCTGGCAAGCACGTTAGGGAGGCTAATAAGGATATTATAGCCGATTTAAAGAGCAAAGGCTTGCTGTTCTATGAGGGAGTGTTGGAGCATAAATACCCGGTGTGCTGGAGGTGCAAAACTCCCTTAATAATGAGGGCTACGCCCCAATGGTATATCGAGGTTACCCGGCTTAAAGACAGGTTTCTAGAGGAGGCGGCTAAGGTTAAATGGGTGCCAGAGTGGGCTGGCTACGCCAGGTTTAGAAACTGGCTCGAGAGGCTTAGAGATTGGATAATATCTAGACAGAGGTATTGGGGTACTCCGCTTCCTATATGGAAGTGCGAGAAATGCGACTACATGGTCGTTGTCGGGTCGCGAAAAGAGCTAGAAGAACTGGCGGGGCGAAAGCTGGAGCTTAAAGATCTTCACAGACCCTGGGTTGACCAGATAACTTTCAACTGTCCCAAATGCGGAAGCGTTGTACGCAGAGTGTCCGACGTCTTAGACGTGTGGCTAGACTCCGGAATAGCCTTCTATGCTTCTCTAAACTATCCGGTGGAAAAAGAAGAATATGAGAAGTTAAAGCCTGTCGATTTCATAACCGAGGGCCATGATCAGATAGCTGGCTGGTTCTTCTCTTTACTGAGATGCGGCCTACTGACGTTCGACGAAGGACCCTATAGGGCGGTTTTAATGCACGGCTTCGCCTTAGACGAACAGGGGAGGGAGATGCACAAGTCTCTCGGAAATTACGTAGCTCCTCATGAGGTCTTAGAGTTTGAGAAAGGCTGTAGAGATGTTTTGAGATGGTTCGTGTTGAGAAATACTATATGGGAAGATTTAAGGTTCTCTTGGAGGGTGATGGCCGAGGTCTATGACGACTTGAACATAGTGTGGAACGTCTACTATTTCGCCTCGACCTATATGAGCTTAGACGGCTTCGACCCGAGTCAGCATCCGGTCCACAAATATCTAGACCACTTAAGAGAGGAGGATAAGTGGATACTCTCCCGCGTAGAGACGGTTACGGCAGAGGTCACTAAGTTTTTCGAGGAATACCAGATACATAGGGCGGCTAGGCTTTTAAGAGATTTCATAGTAGAGGAGGTCAGTAGGTGGTATATAAGGCTGATAAGGCCCAGAGTATGGATAGAGAAAGAAGACCCGGATAAACTCGCCGCCTACGCAACGCTCCACTATGTACTATTAAAATTCCTAAAACTATTCGCCCCCATAGCCCCATTCATAACCGAGAAGATATACCTAGAAGCCTTCAAGACCTCCGATGAACAGCCGGAGAGCATACACATGTTCCCGTGGCCCGAGATAAATGAAGAATTTAGAGACATCGAGCTCGAAGAGCAGATGTCTGCCGTGAGGAAAGTGGTAGAGGCTGGCTTAGCAGCCAGAATGAAAGCCGGCATAAAAATAAGACAACCTCTACCCGAGCTGGTCCTAACCACGGATAACGATAAGCTACGTAAATCAGCTCTCAGATTGGCTGGAGTGTTAAAATCTCAAGTCAACGTGAAAAGAATCGTCGTAGCACCGCTGGAAGAAGCTAAGAAATTCAAAGTCTTATCCGCGAAGCCCGTTTATAAGGCTCTAGGACCAGTGTTTAAGAACGAGGCAAAATTAGTGGCCGAGGCGATAGCAAAAGCCGACGCCGAGCTACTTAAAAAGAAGTTTGAAGAGGAAGGCGTAACCTCGCTCGAAGTCGAGGGCAGGTCTTTCGAGATAAAACCAGACATGGTGGAGTTTGAAGAATCAGTTGTCCCGGGCTATGTTAACGTAGAATTGGAGGATGGAGTTCTCTTCTTAAACACGGAGATAAGCGAGGAAGAACTGGCTGAGGGCTTCGCCAGAGACATACTCAGGCGTATACAGTTCATGAGAAAGGAAATGAACCTCCCCGTAGACGCCTACATAGAAACCTACATCTACATGCCCAAAGACCAAGAAAAGCTATTCTTAAGGTTTAAGGAGTACGTAGCTGGAGAAACCAGGTCTAAAGAAATACTATTGGTTAAAGACCCCGACGCTGTAAAGGGAGAACACGTTAAAGAATGGGAGATAGGAGAAGTAAAAGTTAAGATAGGCGTGAAGAGAAGTTAAACTTGCCATACAGCGTCTACCTCTGGCACCTAGACATCCCTGAGGAGCGGAATTTCCTAGAAGCGGAATACATTTCCTTTTTAATACGACTCGCCGAGAAAAAGCTAGGAGCTAAATATAGGAGAATACTGGACCTAGCTTGCGGAATTGGGAGGCATCACAAATATTTAAGAGAAAACGGATTTGAAGTCTTCGGAGTAGATTCAGATGGAGAGTTAATTGAATTAGCCAGGGAGAGGAATAGAATATTTGGAGACTTCTATCAAATAGGAGATATGAGGAATATAAGTTACAAAGAGGAGTTCGACGTCGTACTGAACTGGTATACCTCTTTCGGCTACTTCCCCGACGAAGAGAATAAACTGGTCCTAAAAAACATTCATAGGGCTCTAAAACCGTCCGGCATCTTCATTCTAGATATGCCCGTTAAATGGAGTGAGGGAAGTGGAATTATACTCCACGAAGACCAGTTAGTTGAAATAATAGAGCGCAAAAAGATAAATGATTACAAATTCGAGTACAAAGCCAAGCTTTACAAAGAGGAGGGGGAGAGCCTAAATCTTGAGGCTGAGTTAGAGCTCGCCATTATCGTCTATCCTCCCAGAGTGTTAAAGAACATGCTGGAAGAAGCGGGCTTCAAAATCCTCTACGCCTTCGCCAATTATGGAATAGCAAACGTTAGAAACTTCGACTTAGCGAATTTAATAGAGCGCGGAGTTAGGCGGTTAGCGTGGATAGCGTATAAGTAGAATTGTCCTATTTGAAATCTGAATCTTCCACTCTAATACGGGCACAGCTCTCTAATCCATATTTTATTCTAATATCCATCACTCCCATAAGTCCTATACTATCGCCAAATTCGGGATACTAGGTATTACGGTGAAATTTCGCTTACTATGAGTTGAGGATTTATTAACTAGTTATAGTATATTTAAAACGAGGGTATGGAAGAGCTTGTATTAACGTTAATGGAGGAGGAAGAACTACTTCTAACTTTAGTGGATCCAGAGGCTATTAGAGATGTTGAGATTAAAGATAAGAGTAGAAAGAATCGACAAATCTGAATCCATTGAAGTCATAGCTATAGCTAATAGCGGTTTTATAGGAGTAGAACCCGAGGTGCTGATACCTTCCAGTATAGCTAAACAATTAAGACTCCACGAAATAGAAGAGCCGGAAACCTATAGCAAAATCACTGGAGACGGTAGAGAAGTAGAATTCCTAAAATACAGAAACTCAGTCAACATCTACGTTATCACCGAGGATAGAATAGAAGGTCCGATTACCAGTACGGTATTGATATCGCCTAGAGCCAGATATATCCTACTTAACGACAAACTCCTCAGTAAGTTAAAAATAGTGCTCATAGATTTCGGAGAAGGTATTTGGTGTTTTAGAGACGAAATAGGGGAAAAAGAAAGAAGAAGCATGTAAAACTGGATATTCCGAAGCTAAAGCACTAGGGCTATCCCATCTAACCTTGCTTCATAAACATCAGGTCAAGAAAACACGTTAAGAATGACGTGACTACTCTATCCAGTATCTAGGTTCTTCACTGACTCTATTAACGGTTTCCCCCTTAAACCGCCACAGCCCGCTTTTAGGCTTAATTATCTCTATTTCGAGAAGCTCTATCAAGGCATCGCTAAGTAATACCTCATATTCCCCGGGAACCATAACAGCGAAAGCCGTAACCCAGTCAGAAGCGATATCCTCTGTTAAAACCCTCACCTCCACCTTGCCCAAAGCATACGTGATTACTTCGGCTCCCACAACTTTATAGGTTTCTCCTCTTAACTCCTCAAGCTTAAACCCTAGTCTTCTAGCCAACGCTAATGGCACATGAATTTCAGGTCTCTCAGCCTCATAACCGCTATTTACAAGCGCTGATGTAACCTCTACCCTACCGTCGCGTTTAAGTTGAATTTTTACTCTAACCCCCACGATTACACCTTTTCTTAACGAACTTTCCAAACCTCTTTTTAATATACTTAGACCTAACCAGTCTTAAAGGTATGAATTTCCCAAACCTAGGCATATCAAAATAACTTACGACTAGTATTTAAATAATGTTTACTGATTCATATCGATTGTAAATCGTTAAATCTCTTTTTCAGTATTCTTGAAAGTATCCTATCAAGCGCCGATATCGTTGCGATTTTAATTCTGCCTCCAGCGATCTTACCCAATCTTTTCAGCGCAACTTTAGTAAGAGGAACCACTACAACTACCCTATACTTATTTAAAAGAACATCGTACTTCTCTTCAAAGATATTAGTACCAGTTTCAACCTCAACTGCTACATCGCCCGCCGAAACATCAGGCATATCACCGACTCTATACGCTACGCCCATCCTATCTAAAACCCTACATACTTTCTTAACTCCATAATCATGAAGAGGATTATAGCCTTTTAAACTGTAGAGCTTTACCGGACGCCCCCTCCCAATATAAACGTAAACGGGTTTTATCAAACCCCTTTTAACAAGTTCTTTCTCAGCCCTAAAATACTCAGAACCGGTTATTTTAAGCCTAGCTCTTCTAGTCCTGACGCCGGATAGAGGATTAGCTTCTATATCTTTTAGTAACAGATACGCCTTAGAGCTCAAAGACCTATACTCGGGCTTCAAAACCTTAACTGGAAAACAAGAAGAAGACGAAGAAGTCCTAACTAACGCCTCACCCACGTTTAAAGCTGTAAGCCTTCTCCACCCCTCCCTCCCTAAACCTAAGAGAGATGAAGCTATTATTGAATCCTCTCTATCGACGATTCTAAAGACAACAACATTAGCTACTCCTTTAAGCAATGAAGGATCTATCAAAGAAGGACTATGAGCCGTAAATATTAAACCCACCCCCCGCTTCCTCATACGCATTAAAAAACTAGCTGGAGTCCACAACTCGGAAAGCCTACGTCTAGAAGAGATCTCTTCAACTTCTTCTAAAACTACAACGTTACGTAATCTATCCCTAGATAGGCTAGCCTCGGACATAAGGCGGCGTAATAAAAGAAACATCAAGAAACGAGCATCTGAAACGTTGAGACGCGCTAAAGGGGAAATATCTAAAACCATCGAAGACTTCAGCAAATTAAGCCTCTTCCTCCCCCAAACGTGCGAGATTTTACCGTAAGCTAATCTGGAAAACCTAGTGGTCAAAGCCATGGCTGTAGCTCTACCCGCTGGAAGATCGGATGAAAACTCTTTAAAAAAGTCTAAAAGACTAATAAAATCCCCTTTAGACTTAACGTTCTCCAATACCGACATCCTAAGGACATATTCCATTTGAGGAGAAAACTCGATACCCTCTTCAGAGTAAATCTTCTTAAAAACATTAAACAACCATTCAGAATAATCATAAACCTCTCCATCCGGAATAAAAGGATTAAATTTTAAATCAAAAACGCTTATCATATCAATTCCACAGCCCTCAGAGAAATCTCCATACTCGCCCTCCCAGTCAAAAACTAAAACTCTAACTCCAGAATCAACCAAACCTGATAGAAGCTTCTTTACAAACGTAGTCTTACCGTAGCCTGTAAGCCCTAAAACAGCCATATGTTTCAAAATATCAGAATACCTAAAGCCCACTGGAACGCCCTCAGCGTCAACCCCTATCTCCAAGTCGAAAATCCTAGCTTCATCGGGAGCAACAGTAAACCCAAACTCGGCTAAAGGCGCCCGGCAGTGCCTACAATACCCCGTATCAACAGCAGTCACCCTACCACAGTTGGGGCAAATCATGTACAGCGGTAGCATTACAGAGGACCTACCCTTCTAGGCCTCCCAATAACTCCCACTCTAGGATCAGTATCCGATGAAGAATAAGACGAATAGCCGCCCGAGCCGCTGGTTAAATCCAAAACGTCCCAGTCTATAGGTCCTTTAACAGGCCAGTCTATACACCCCCCATCCCATCTATGAGATTTAACATACACATCCCTCACGCTTCCATCTTTCCTATAGTATATCAACAATTTAACATGAAACTTTTCTCCGCAATCGGGACATTTTATAGGATTCTCTATTAAACCTCTCCCCTCGCCATTAGGTCCTTCAACTCCAGCTAATCCCTCAATTATAAAATAGGCTCCACACTCAGGACACATAATTCCAACTCTAATTCTCCTAGCATAATACTCCCATCTCTTCATAACGCCCCAACCCTCCTAGGCGAACTTACCGCGCCAACCTTGGGATCAGTGGTTGAATTAGATAGTTGAGCGCCGCCTTCGGCGGAACTCTCAGGCGGATTTATAGCCATAGGCAGGCGTGCCCTACAATGTCTACAATAGCCGGTATCAGCCGCAGTAACTCTTAGGCAGTTAGGACAGATGATAAAACCAGGAGGTAAGTCGACGTCACTAGGCAACGGAGAATCACAGTGATAGCATATTCCTTTATCATCCGGCGTAAGTCTTCCACACACATAACATTGAATATACTTAACCACGATGCCCTTCTATAATATTACACAATACGATATAAACCTTCTTTTAAATTCTAATAAATAAACAATTTCTCTTAGTAAAATAACCTATTTTAAAAAATTTTTACTTTTCTAATATTCAGCGGTTTAGCTTATATTCTATAAATTTAAACATCTATATGCAACTACAACCTTTACGGTAACAATATAGGAGGTTTAAGGTTAGAAGGACTATAAAATCTAACAAAATCAAACCTTACAAAAATAGGAAAATTTAACACAACATCAGACAACTAAATTTACCTAACCGAGGGAGAGAAGCCAGGAGGCTCAGGCTCACGAGTAGATTAGACTACAACGTTTACAGAACTCTTTCTTCTTTTATTCAACAATAGTAAGACAAGGGACTTATTTCCTCTTCTTATGGATATCGAAGCTACGTTTAAGATAGCTAACGTTAAAAGAATAATAAAAAGAGCAGATACCCACAGTTTTTTATCTCTAAGCAGATAATAGAAGTAGTAGAATGATAAAAGAGCAAAGACAAAACTAATAGGCAACAAGTATCTATCATATCTAGGGGCACCACCACCAAACCATTTAGGATAAATTGAAAACAATAAAAGATAGAATAAACTAAAATATGCAAAAAAGAGCG
>JALURF010000164.1 GCA_027017165.1 Thermofilaceae archaeon | reverse complement strand
ATAAAGTTTATATCAAAGAAAAACTATTTTAACATCCGGTGTAAAAATGGCTTTACCACCGCCTCCTCAACCAACTCGCCTTGGAGCTCCTTCAGGAGAGTATACGCCGAGTGACGATGAAAAACTCTTCGGCTTAATCGCGTGGTTGATACCCGTACTCGGCTCGTTCATTGTAATGCTGACGAAAAAGGAATCAAAATTCGCTTTGTTCCACGCGAAGCAGGCTCTAATAATACACATAGGCCTTGGAATAATTCATATCGTAATATTTATTATCGGCATACTCCTCTTCATCCTATGGATCATTGACATTCCATTCTTGTTATTGCATCTAGCACTAACCCTTTACGGCGCGTTTATGGCTTATACCGGTAAATGGTTAAAATTGCCAGTAATTGCAGATATAGCTACAAAATTTTAAACTAATTTTTTGATAATATTAATAACTCTAAATTTAAAGATATCTTTCAATTAGAGTTATCTTTAAAAACGGTTCACTAGTTATAAAGATGGGTGTTTAAATTGTTCGCTCCCGGACCAATGGGCTACGATAGAGCAATCACCATCTTTAGCCCTGATGGACGACTCTTCCAAGTAGAATATGCTTTTGAAGCCGTGAAAAAGGGATGGACTACACTAGGCATAAAGAGTAACGAAGGAGTAGTCTTGGCCGTTGAGAAACGACAGGTCTCCCCGTTAATGGAGGGTATGGAAAAGATTAAGAAGATCGATGAACACGTAGGCTTAGCATTTGCTGGGCTCTCTAGCGACGCCCGCATACTCATAGATCAGGCTAGGATATATGCTCAGATACATCGCTTGGTGTATGGAGAACCTATTCCGATTGAATTGTTGGCTAAGAAGATATGTGATATAAAGCAAGCTTATACTCAGCATGGTGGAGTACGGCCGTTCGGTGTATCCTTTCTAATAGCTGGAGTTGACGATAGAGGACCTCACCTGGTGGGAACGGATCCCGGAGGCACTTACGTTAATTATAAGGCTCATGCCATAGGAAGTGGCGGACAAGCGGCGTTAGAGGTCTTAGAGAAAAATTATAGAAGCACGCTTTCACTTGAAGATTCTATGAGACTTGCGGTATTGGCTATGGATAGGGCTATAGAGGGGGGAGTTAGCATAGAGAAAATAGAGCTGGCGTATGTTAACGTTAAAGATAAAGTTTTCAAACAACTGACAGAGGCTGAACTGGCGAAGATAATAGAAGAGTTTAAGAGATAAACAGTGAAAGTGATAAAATGTCTCGTAAGCAGGCAATTGCCAGATTAAAAGTAAGAGATAAGAAGTTTGAAGTAATAGTAGATCCCGACAAAGCATGGCTTTTCAAGAAAGGAGAGCAAGGAATTGATATCCACGAAGTCCTTCTGGGCGAATTTGTCTACTATGATGCAAGACGTGGATTAAAAGCTTCGGAAACGGAGTTAAAGCAAATTTTTAAAACCGGCGATGTGTATGAGATAGCCAAACACATCGTAAAGCGAGGAGAACTCCAGCTAACAGCCGAGCAAAGGCGGGAAATGATAGAAGCTAAAAAACGGCAGATAGTGGAGTTTATATCGAGAAATTGTATAGACCCGAGGACTGGCTTGCCGCATCCTCCGAAGCGCATAGAGTTAGCTATTGAAAATGCCAGAGTGAGCATTGATCCCTTTAAGCCAGTAGAGGTTCAGGTGAATGAGGTTATAAAGGCTCTCGCTAGGATACTCCCCCTTAAAATGGCTAAGGCGTTAGTAGCCGTGAAGATTCCTCCACAATATGTTGGCAAGGCTTATGGCGTTTTATCAAAAATTGGGAAGATTATAAGAAGTAATTATTTATCGGATGGTTCTTGGTCTGTAGAACTGGAGATACCGGCTGGTCTTCAAGGAACTTTAGTAGAAGAAGTAGCTAAAATGACTAAAGGTAAAGGCGAGATACGTATCATAAAAAGTGCAACGGGCTAACCTTGGCGTCGATTTAGTAACTAATAAATAATTCTAATCGTGTTATTGCATCTAATAGATTAACTGACTCTAAGTGATCAATATGACTATTTACGTTAGAAGTAAGCAAGTCGTTATACCAGGCGAGCCGCTAGCTCGTGGCCGATACGAATACCAAGGTCCTATCTATACAGTTAGGCAAAGATTATACTCTAAGGTTATAGGAATAGTTGAAGTAGAGGATAAGAAGAAGATAACATTAATCCCGTTGAAAGGAAAGTATATGCCAAGAGAAGGAGATGTGGTGATAGGAAAGATCGTCGATATAGGCTTAACCGGATGGACCGTCGATATCAATTCTCCTTATAAAGCTGTGCTACCAGTATCCGAAGTATTATCGCGCCCAACTGATGCTGTAAAACTAGATCTTTCAAAAATTCTAGATATAGGAGATTTAATTGTTGCGAAAATCCTAGCTTTTGATTATACCCGGGATCCTTTGCTAACCATCAAGGAATCTAAACTTGGAAAGATTACAAAAGGTACATTAGTTGAGATAACTCCCGTTAAAATACCTCGAGTAATCGGGAAAAAGGGTTCCATGATTAACCTGTTAAAAAGCATGCTTAATGTTGAACTAGTCATAGGTAAGAACGGAAGAATTCTAGTTGTAGGCGATGATCCTCTAATGGAAGCATGGGCTGTAATGGCGATAAAAAAGATAGAAAGAGAAGCTCATATTCCTGGACTAACAAATAGAATAAAAAAGTTCTTGAGTAAAGTAAAGAGAGGGAAATAGATGAATTTAAAAAAACCTGTGAAATTACTGGATGAAAATGGGCTTAGGACTGATGGAAGAAGACCGGATGAACTGCGCCCGTTAAAGATCCAAGTAGGGCTACTCAAGAACGCTGACGGCTCGGCTTATATAGAGCTGGGTAAAAACAAGATAATAGTCGCCGTATACGGTCCTAGAGAAGCTCATCCACGACACGTAGTGATACCTGATAGAGCGATCGTTAGATGCCGTTACCATATGGCCCCCTTTTCAGTAGATGAAAGAAAATCGCCAGGATTTTCTAGGAGGGAAATAGAATTGTCTAAAGTTATACGAGAAGCATTAGAACCAGCGATTTTTATCGAAGAATTTCCCCGAACGGCGATCGATATATTTATCGAAGTATTAGAGGCAGATGGCGGAACTAGAACTGCTAGCATAACAGCAGCTTCTGTCGCATTGGCGGATGCTGGTATACCTCTTAAAGACCTGGTAACCGCTACTGCTATAGGCAAAATTGAGGGCAAATTAGTGATAGATTTAAACGGATTAGAGGATCAATACGGTGAGGGGGATATGCCTATAGCGATGATGCCTAGTCTAGGACAGATAACCCTACTTCAAGCTGATGGAAGATTTAGCGGAGAGGAGTTTGAAGAAGGATTAAAAATGGCTATTAACGCTATAAAGAAGATATATAGAGTTCAAAAAGAGGCTTTAAAAAGGAGATATATCGAAATAAGTAAGGAGGTTTTGGAAAGTGAATGATAAATCCGAATTAATAATTTCGAAAATTAAAAAAGAGACTATACTTTCGCTCTTAAGAAAAAATGAGAGAATAGATAACAGAGGATTAGAAGACTACCGCAAGATTCAGATAACAACAGGCCTTATAGGAAAAGCTAATGGATCCGCCATCGTAAAACTCGGCGATACGACCGTTATTACAGGCATTAAAATACAAATCGACAGGCCTTTTCCCGATACCCCGGATCGTGGCATACAGATAGTTAATGCTGAACTCATACCCTTAGCCTCTCCCATTTTTGAACCCGGTCCTCCGGGAGAAGACGACGT
Source organism: Thermofilaceae archaeon (assembly GCA_027017165.1). GTDB lineage: Archaea > Thermoproteota > Thermoprotei > Thermofilales > B69-G16 > B69-G16. The sequence continues at coordinate 4,806 of JALURF010000164.1, read as the reverse complement.
AGAACTCTCCAGAGTTGTAGACCGCGGGCTTAGGAGTGCCGAGATAATAAAGCTCGACGAGCTAGTCTTGATCCCAGGAGAAAAGGTATGGGCCGTATTCGTCGATATCTATGCACTAGATTATGGAGGAAATATGATAGATGCAGCAGCGCTAGCCTCAGTCTCAGCCATCCTAACGACCAAATATAATAAAGCAATCGTTGAAAACGGAGAAGTGAAAATTACAGATGAGCAAATACCACTTCCAATAGGGAGCATACCAGTTTTCGTGACTATAGCTAAAATAGGCGACAAATTGATCGTAGACCCTTCATATGAAGAAGAGCTCGTAATGGACGCTAGGATAACCTTTGTCATAGATGAAAACGACAATATAACTGGTATACAGAAAGGCAATCCGGGTACATTTACATACGGGGAGTTAATAGAGGCTAAGAACATAGCCATTAGAGTTTCTAAAAAACTTAGAGAACATCTCCCACCTGTTCATAGCGAGTAAGCAAATTAAACCTCCTTTTCTATAATTTTGGTAATATAGCAGGACAACAAATATAAATGAGGTTAGGGTTGATAGGGTAAGTTCCAGTTGAGGAAGTGCTCGAGAGTGAGAATATGGGTAGGACTAAGGTGGTAGGTAGCGCTGGAAGATTTGGAGCTAGATACGGCGCGACCCTTAGAAAAAAAGTTAGAATAATAGAGGAGAAAATGCGAGCCCCGCATCGATGTCCTCGCTGTAGAGTACCGGGTAAGCTAAAAAGAGTAAGCGTTGGCATATGGACCTGTAGAAAATGTGGCTATACGTTCGCAGGAGGCGCTTGGGTTCCACGTACTGCGGCGGGCCGCACATTCTCTCCAGAAGAATTAAAGAAAATAGGTTTAGGCTAAAAGATATACTACACCTTATCCCGTTTTCTTTGGTGTAAAATTGCACATTATAGTCACTACTACGAGACATGTAAATCCACGAGTAAGATCCTTGGCTAATGAACTTGCACACGCACTTCCTGATGCCCTACGTATAAACAGAGGCAAAAACAATATTTTAGATCTTGCTGAAAAAGCTCGAGCATATAATGCTAAAACTGTCTTGATAGTAGGCAAGGGATTGCGCGGAAATCCCGGCAGATTGGTGTTTCTGAGAATAATGGAGAGACGGTATTTCTTCTATCCCCTAATAGTCTCTCTAGCTGGCGTTAAGCTGGCACGAGAACTAAAGGTTAGACCTTCTCCCGTCTCTATAGAAAATTTTAGTATCGTTACTCTCGAAGATTTTTCCGATAATACGAAGGAGTTTGCCTTAGCGCTGTCTGAAGCTTTACAGGTTAACTACACTGAAACTTCTAATCTAGAGTTTCTGGCGCATATTTTTAATAGAGTACTTTTCATAGAAGAGACAAACCTTGAAAAGAGCCCATTTTTCATAAAGTTCGTTAAACCTGGTAGAAAAATCGATGGTCCCCTCTTAAAGGTAAGACGGGTAATCTATAAATCTCCGCTTTAAGTCCTGGCTTCTTCTCCCCCCATCGCTATCTGTTGAATTATTCCATAAATGGCATCTAGTCCTTGCATATTCTTAGCTGAAATCGGGTATATCGCTATATTCTCTAGAAAATTGCGTAGTGTTTGAAATAATCCTTCACTTAATTCTCTCTCGAGTCCTCGCGTCTCCTCGGACAAATCATCCATAAGCTTTTCTGGGTTTTCTATCCATTCAATTATATTTTCAAATTCTCTAGGAGTTAATAGGTCGACCTTATTTATGACATTTATTTGCGTCTTTTTTAATTTAAAGTCGACAGCCTGAGCTAGGAAGAGCGAAGACAGAAAAGTTGATGGAGAACGTGCTAAAACTGCATCAAGCATATATATTATGAAACAATTTTCTTTACACAAAAAAGATGTGACAAATTCTCCTGTTTTTCTGAAAGCGAAAAGCTCCATTTGACCGGGAGTATCAACTATTACGTAGTTGGCGTTTAATTCTTCGATATTCTCTCTTAGAAAATGAGCGTAATTTAGGGATAAATCGACAGACGCTATTATAGCTCCGTTGGGCCCTAGACCGTACTTCTCCATAATCTCTCTTACGGAGATATAATCTCTAATATCTACTTCGGGCTCATATGGAAGTTCTTCAACCGCAGGATCTACATTTACCTTAATAACATCTACCGATCTTCTATGAAGAAATTCGGAGAAAGCTCTAGTGAAAGTACTTTTACCGCATCCCGCGGTCCCTACTACGAATACTACTATCAATCCTTCTCTTCCTCCTTTCTCCTTCTTTTTTCATAAGCCTTAAGCACGTCGAGAGCAAAACGTCCGTCCATTTCATCTATCTGGTCTTGTAGGCTCTTATAGCCCTTATCTCTAATTTCCTCCAGAACTTGTTCTATGGTTTTTCCTCTTCTATCCTCAATCTCTTTAATTAAATTCTTAAATGTTTTTTCACTAAAACCACCATAATCTTCTACGCAGGGAGGAGATACTCCGAGAAGCTTACCTATTTCCACTATAACTATACACGTATAGGGATCTCTTTTCTCGGGACAAATCTCCCTGCAGTGGGAAAGAGCGTACTCGTATATCCTCTTAAGGTCGTCCACTTCTATGTCAATAGTTTTCCTCCTTGTCATCGTCTTCGCGCCCGTCCATCTATTTGAAGAGCGAAGCTAGGATTTTGGCGCCCATTTCCGCATGTTCAAAAGGCTTAGTTTGAGGAACTTTACGTAGATTTATTATTTTTATAGTTGCTTGAACCTCGTTCGCAGCGACAGCAGCAAAGTATCTATTCATTTGCTGGTGGAGCTCGATATCTTCTTCATCTTCAATTTCTCGCTCTCTTTTTTCCGCTATAGTTCCTATCTCAGTCACTTTTCTCCCCTTTATACTAAGATCTTTTCTCCTCCTCTCTAGGATCACTCGAGGTTCGAATTCAAGAAGTACAATAATATCCGGTTTTAGCTTGGATACGACCTCTTTAGGCATTCCCGGATAATAGCCTCTTTCCATCCTTATCGCTAGATGGGTATCGATAACAACATCTCCGCTTATTTTAGCTATCTCTTCGGCAGCTTTAACCTGTACGAATCTATAATCCTCAAGCGATAATTTTTTCCTCATATCGTCTCTATTCTCTATACCAAACTTCTCTCTCGCAACTTTCATCATATAATCTCCAAAGTTTACTATCTTCACATTCGGCTTCATTTTAGAAAATATTTGCAACGTCGTGGTTTTGCCAGCCCCGGGCACAGCCGCTAATATAACCTTCAAAATCGCTCACCTCTTGCCATTATCATTTAGCATCTCCTACTTATGTTAATAATTCTCTAAAGTATTGACATTATGTGTATTCTACTAAAATATTTTAAAGAAAATATCATCTCTTAAGTAGCCCATGCCCTTCTAAAAATTCAATTAAGATATCTTCTAAATCTGGTTTATCGATTTCTTTAAGCTCATAGAACACGTGTACCACTGGTACTTTAATATTGAGATATCGAGATATATCAGAAGGCGTGCCCAGAATTACGACGTCACAATCGATCTTATCTATGGTTTTTTCTAATTCCTCCATTTGTTTTTTGCCATAGCCCAGAGCTGGCAATATCGGGCCCAATCGTTCATATTTCGCATAGGCATCCTTAATGGAACCAACGGCATAAGGCCGTGGATCTATAATTTCTTTAGCGTTGTATTTTAGTGCAGCTATGTAACCAGCTCCGTAGGGGAGACCTCCGTGAGTAACCGATGGTCCATCTTCGACTACTAAAACTCGCTTATTTTTTATTAATGATGGATTATCAACGTTGACTTCGGATATAGCTCTAATTATAATTGCTTTTTTATTTATTTTTCTAATATTTTTAATAACTTTTTCTACGTTTTCCTTCTCGGCGGAGTTTACCTTATTTACGATAATAACATCGGCTAAGCGAACATTAACTTCTCCCGGGAAAGAATTCAGCTCATGTCCGGGCCTTAAGGGATCTACTACGGTTATGTAGAGATCTGTTTCGAAGAAAGACCAATCGTTGTTTCCACCATCCCATAGAATAACATCTGCTTCTCTCTCAGCCGCTGCCAATATTTTCTCATAGTCTACTCCTGCATAGACTATGTTTCCCTCCCTAAGATGGGGCTCGTATTCCTCTCTCTCCTCTATCGTGCACTCATACCTGTCTAAGTCTTCAAAGTTTTCAAATCTCTGTACTATTTGTTTCTTTAAATCTCCATACGGCATCGGATGTCTTATAACTACAAATTTAATGCCATATTTTTTTAGGATCCTAGCTATACATCGACTTACCGTACTTTTTCCAGCTCCAGTCCTAGCGGCGCAAACTGAAATTACGGGCTTATTTGCTTTAAGCGTGGTATTTTTAACGCTGAGAAGTTTGAAATCGGCCCCCGAGCTGAGAGCTATAGATGCTTTATGCATAACTTCCTCGTACAATAAATCACTATAGGATAACACAACTTCATCTACATTATACTTTTCAATTATGTCGGGTAGCGCTTCTTCGGGAAAAATTGGTATTCCATCTGGGTAGAGAGGGCCGGAGAGTTCGGAAGGATATTTGCGACCTGTAATATTGGGAATTTGAGATGCTGTAAAGGCTACAACTTCGTATTCAGGTCGGTTTCGAAAGTATACGTTAAAATTATGGAAATCTCGTCCAGCGGCGCCCATTATTATAACGCGTTTTCGGCGCTTTCCGCCCGTACCTTTCTTCTCATTCACGGGCATGAATTGTAAAAGTTAAAGGTTACTTATTAATTCGCTCAATTATGTATTTATAG
>JALURF010000163.1 GCA_027017165.1 Thermofilaceae archaeon | reverse complement strand
CTCTTAGCTTCGCTATATCTTATTGAATTTATAACCCGCTTCACGAATGGGATATTACTAGGAGTCATACTAAACTCATCCAAGCCTAAACCCAGCAGTATGGGAGTCGATAATGGATCGCCCGCCATCTCGCCGCACATACCAACCCATATCCCAGCCTTATGAGCATTTTCTATCACGATCTTTATCAATCTCAGCACTGCTGGGTGGAAGTAATTGTAGAGGTACGCGATCTTTTCGTTTGTCCGGTCTACGGCTAGAGTATATTGTGTTAAATCGTTCGTGCCCAAGCTGAAGAAATCTACTTCTCTAGCTAAGATATCGGAAATCAACGCCGCCGACGGGGTTTCGATCATAATGCCGACTTTTATCTCTTTATCAAACGGTATGTTTTCTCTTTTTAATTCCTCCATAACCTCTTTCAATAAACATTTAGCTCTAATAACCTCTTCTAAACTGCTTATCATAGGGAACATTATGCTTAAATTGCCATAAGCGCTCGCCCTCAATATTGCTCGAAGTTGAGTTTTAAATAGGCTAATATTGTCAAGGCAGAACCTTATACCTCTCCAGCCTAAAAAGGGGTTAAGCTCTTCGGGCATCTTTATATAGGGTAGTGGCTTATCGCCGCCAATATCGAGGGTCCTCACTATGACTTGTTTACCGCCCATTTTTTCCGCTATATTCTTATATACTTGAAATAGCTCTTCCTCATCCGGCATAGTATCTCTATCTATAAAAGAAAATTCAGTTCTGAGAAGTCCTATACCCTCGGCTCCACACTCTATGGCTAAATCGACTTCTTGAAGAGACCCCACGTTAGCTACAACTTCAACCTTTCTCCCATCTAGGGTTACCGGAGGTATATGCTTGTATTTTTCTATAATATATTTATGGAGCGTATTATAGCTCTTTATCTCATCCATGTACTCGTGCAACTGTTCGAGCTCCGGGTTTACTATAACTAATCCTTTTAAGCCGTCAACTACTAAAATATCGTTATCCTTTACTAGTCTAGTAGCCTCCTTGGTCCCTACCACAGCTGGAATTCCTAATGAACGCGCAACTATAGCCGTATGTGAAGTCAAGCCTCCCTTATCTGTGACAAACGCAGATACCATGTTTTTCCTCAATCTCATAGTATCGGAGGGTGTGAGGTTCTCAGCTACTATCACGAGTTTTTCACTCGTGGGAGGCGGATACTTACCCTTTCTCAAGACGAACGCCTTGCCGATAGTCACTCCAGGAGATGCAGGAATTCCTCTTAAAACAGTCATACCTGCACGCTCACCTCAATCCCCTATTTTTCTCTTTGTACTCTATAATACGCTCTCAACTCTTCCAGTGAGAGAGTGTGAGTTTCCGAGCATAAGCCTACAGGAAGTATATAGATGGGGTCTTCCTCTGGCTCAGCTTTAGCCGCTTTTTTAACAAGTTCTTTATGGAAAGCCCCTATGGCTAACGTCCCCATGCCAAGCGAGACGGCTTGAAGGTAAACGTTCTGAGCCATATGTCCTACCTCAAGGATAACATATCTAACGCCGTTCTCTCCCTTGTACTTCATTTTTTCATAATTCGCGAAAACCGCTATGGAAACGGGTGCGGACACCACTAGTTTTTTATTATATCCGGTGATTATACCCTCTGCAAGTTCTTCTCTATGATCGCCTCTTTTAACCAACGCTAAAGCATGTATTAAAGGTTCATAAATATAGATACCAGCCGGAACATATTCCTCTTTATTCCTTTTCACGGATTTATCCCCTATGAATACGTAGAGTTTAAGCGGGTATGATCTACCAGCTGAAGGGGCAGTCCTAAACCCTCTTTCTACATCGTTTATCCCCTGAGCGGCCCACAGTAGCTGGCCTAACTGTTTCACACTCATAGGCTTATCTAAGAAGAATTTAAATTTGAGATGTTTTATGCTCCTCCTCTTAGCCAACGCTTCTTCAACACTCATTCCGCCATCTAGTTTAGGCAGAGGGAGTAATACTCTCATGTTAGCCGCCTAGCTCAGCTATTTGATACACACAGTACGATATTAGCTTACCTGTTAAACAGGTATAATAAAAAAAGAGTTTAATTTTACTCGCTAACAGTTTTCGGGAATGTTAGTAGAATGTTGATATAACCTAGAATGCCGCCGAAAATCCCCGCTAGAGAAGTCCAGACCCAGAGAATCCAAGGATCTGCAAAAGGATCTCCTATTATCGGTCCCTGACCAACTCCAGGAGCGGCTCCGCCCAAGTAAAGCCCGAAGTACAATGCTAGATACATAGATAATCCGTTAAAATACGCCAGACTATACTGTGCTAGAATCGGAATGAATTTCATTATATAAACGGCGATGGCCACCCATACGAATATCCAAACGGCGGTAGATAGTATCGGGTCCCATCCCATACCAATGAAATATGCGTTAAAAGTCGCGAATATCGCCATAGTTAAAGCGCCAAACGGGAAGTTTATAAATATTGGTTTTAGAGCCTCCGGTTTAGCTCCAAAAGCGAAATACTCGGCCCATGCGATGAAACTGGCCCAAAGCGCTAGATTATAAACTCCGAGGTAGACTCCAAACGGCAGAGAAATCAAGACGGTAATGGCGACAGCCAACCAGAGGGGCACCCTCTGGATTACCTTCTGTTCACCCAAGCCAAATCCCTCCCATGCTTATAGTTAAGATACTCACTACATACTTATAAAAATTTTGGCGAAGAAATTTATATTTGAATTCTTATA
>JALURF010000162.1 GCA_027017165.1 Thermofilaceae archaeon | reverse complement strand
GTTAAAGATAAGGATAGTTGCTAATTATCTAAATCGCCTGTAAAGGTTTTTGATATCCACGCCTGTCTCGGGTATGCGTATTAGCGGTTTTTTTACGTGTTCGTCTAATGTTTCTTTACGGATTTTGTATAGAATTCCAATGGGTATTTTGTCATTCCATTCCATAGCTTTTTTTATAGCTTGATTCAGGTCTGTAGGATCGTGATTCTCAAGTTTGTACACCTTCTGACGATAGTACTGATAGGTGTTATAGTACGTTACACAAGGTTGGAGAACATCTATTATCGCAAAACCTTTATGCTTTATCGCTTCCTTTATCAGCGTCTTAAGATGGGAAACTTCGCCAGCGAAGCCTCGAGCCACAAATGTAGCTCCGCTGGCTAGGGCTAACAGTAACGGATTTAAAGGTTCTTCAAGAGAGCCGTGGGGTGTGCTTCGGGACTTAAAGCCTTTGGGGCTTGTAGGAGTATACTGGCCTGTCGTAAGTCCGAACACTTGATTATTGTGAACTATTAGTGTAATGTCTATATTTCTACGCGCAGCGTGAGGAAGATGCCCTAATCCTATTGAATAAGTGTCTCCATCTCCGCTAAATCCCACCACTACGAGTTCCGGGTTAGCTAGCTTAATTCCTGTTGCTAGCGGTATAACTCTCCCGTGTATCGTGTGGAAGCTATTGACGTTTATATAGTCGGATATTCTCCCATGGCATCCTATGCCAGATACTATTACAATTTTTTCAGGCTTTATCTCTAGTTCTTTTATGGCTGATATAAAGGCTGAAAGTATAGCGTAGTTTCCACAGCCCGGGCACCAGGTTTTCTCAACAAATGTTTGAAGATTCATTTAACCACGCTCATTACTTTTTCAATAATTTCGTATGGGTAAAACGGCCTTCCATCGTACTTTAATAGTTTCTGTTTAATATCAAGATGAAGATACTGATTTAGTAAACTGTTTAAAAGCGCGGTTTTATTGTTTTCTATCAGAATAATTTCTCTGTAGTCGATCTCAAAAATTTCTCTAAGTTCTTCTACGGGGAAAGGCTCCATGAAGATCACTTGCACGAGCTTGGTCCCGATACCTCTTTTCTCTAACTCCAGCATAGCCTCCAGTATAGCTCCTTTAGGACTCCCCCAAGTAACTAATAGTACCTCTCCATCTCCATATGTTTTTACCGGAGTCGAATACTCGCGAATGTATCTCTTTATGTATTCCACTTTACGAAATCTTTTATCAACCATGGCTTTTACCTTCGTTGAATCAGTAGTTCCTATTCCGAATTCATCGTGTTCGCTGGTATTTGCCTTTACGATAGCGTTAATGGTTCCAGGTAAGGCTCTTGGAGAAATTCCTGTTTCGGTAATTTCATAGCGTTTATACGATTTACCTCCTCTATAATTGTCGGTGATAATCTCTCCTCTGTCTATCATAACCCTCAAGTCTTTGAATTCTTCAATTGTCATATAACTCTCTGCCAAGTGCTTGTCCGTAAGTATTACAACTGGTATCTGAAATTTCTCAGCTATATTAAAGGCATGCACTGTTAGATAAAAAGCTTCACCAGCATCGCCCGGCGCGATAACTACCCGAGGGAATTCCCCTTGAGAAGCATGAAGTACGAATCTTAGATCTCCCTGAGCCGTGTAAGTCGGCATGCCCGTACTGGGCCCTGGTCTTTGAGCTACGACAATCACTACTGGAGTTTCGGTCATTGCCGCTTGGCCGAGAGCTTCAACCATAAGAGAAAATCCCCCACCAGAGGTGGCGGTCATCGCCCTGGCTCCTGCGTAAGCCGCGCCTATTACCATGTTAATAGCTGCAATTTCACTTTCGGGCTGTAGCACAACAAGATCATACTCTTTCTGAATTTCCGCTAGGAAATGAAGAATAGGGGATGCTGGCGTCATAGGGTATGCCGCGAAAAATTTCATACCGGCTCTTATAGCGCCTAACGCAACCGCATCGTTACCAGTTAACATTATTTTAGCAGACTCCTGAGAGAATCCTTGTAGAGGTAAAATGCCTGCCTTGCCGTGCTTAAACGCCCACTCGTATCCTTTACGTGCCAACTTAGTATTCAGCTCGGCAACCTTCTCTTTAAAAATATCCTTAATAACTCGACTTAACACTTGGATATCAAGACCTAGCAACGCTGTCACAATTCCTATTGCCACGCTATTCCGCATTACAGGCCGTCCTCCGATTTCTTTAGTAATATTTGTTAACGGAGCCTCTATAATTCGCACACCTACTGGAAAGTCATAAGAAAATCCTTCGTCAACGATTACAATTCCTTTACCATATAGTTTGTCAATATGTTTTTTAAGTGTTTCACTGCTTAAAGCCACTATAATATCAACAAAAAATCTCTGACTGTACACTTTCCTACTGCACACTCTAACCGAGCACCAGACATGCCCTCCTCTAATGAGAGAAGGATATTCGTTCATTATAAACGCGTAAAAACCGCTACGGATGCATGTTTTAGCTAGCATAATTCCGGCAGCGAGTATCCCTGCTCCGGCTTCCCCTCCTATCAATACGTTCACTTCGTTTTCTCGCATAAATCTCAACGGCTCTATAACAGTATTTGAAACATTAATTAATTTGGTCTGTTTATTCTAAAATCCACGGTTCATAATGTTCATTTTTATTAAGTAAGCTAAATAATCCAATTTTAAAGTTTTAAACCGATCCCTTGTAATAGGTTCACAAAATTAATCGCTAATTAACCTTTTCAAACTATCGATAAAGGATATAAACTGATGTCTAATAGTCGGAGTTTTTTCCTCTATCTCATGGAAAAGCTTGTCGTATAAATCTCTTTCAGAGCGTGGTATTATAGGCAATTTGTGATAAACAGCATAAATTTCTAATTGTTGATTATCAAAACTCGAAAGAGGAAATATAATATGCTTACTGGCAAAAATGACAGGGTAATATAGCTTCATAATTGATTTTAGAAAGAACGCTGATAATTCTTCAAGAGAAAATGGAATAATGAGCCATACTCTATTCTGTACTTCGTAAATGTTGGAATATACCTCTCTTAGCTTATACCTCCTTTTAATCCACTTCAATAGCACATCATCATAGGGTGTGTAAATGCTGAAGTTCTCTTTGGGAAATCTTGCCAAGATGTGTGAGAGAACTACAGTACCCGTATTGCTAAGTCCTAAGACGATGAACCGCTCTTTTATTTTCTTTTTTAAAATTTTAACTACACGTTTTTCAATTCTTCGACAAAGGCAGCGGCTACAAATCCACTCTCCGCTAGCCCTTAGGTATAAAAAAGCTTTCCTCTTCTTGCATACCGCGCATATCGATGATTTGTTAAACATTGTACTTTAAATAACTCTTAGCCTCATAAAATAATTTTGAGATGAAAACTCGAAAATTCAGGTACGTAGTTTACGGGGATTCCGCACTATTAGGCGAACTTCTTTTCTTAGCCTTTAAAAGAATAGATGGATATCGCGACGAATTCCCCATCGACGTTGCCGGACGCGAACCCCGTTGGGGAGAAAGAAAGATTAGAGTAACTCCTCTAAGTAAGTTTCGATTTGAAGATGCAGACGAGATATTTCCGAAAAACGCTCTCCGTGAATGTAGCATTTTTAACTTGGAAATTTCTTACTCATACCAAAGAAATGGCAAAAAAGGCTATGCAACAAAAGACGTTTATCACGTAGAACTATCTTACGAAGAAGAAAAACGTATATTGACCATAGCTTTTACACGGCTAAGAGGTTTAGGCCGTACATTTCCAAGATTCCTAGCTTCCTTATTACAGAAAAAGATTGAAGAAATTGCTTACGAAAAGAAAAGGTACAGAAATTTGGTTATTAGAGAAATTCCTTAGTCTTTAATCAAAACTATTTGATTAAAGATTTGACAATGTTAAGTATCTCATTTTGAACTTGTTTGACTGTTTTTTCGGCATTAACTATAAACCCTTTTTCAAGTTCTGCAAGTCTTATAAAATTCTGCCTTACAATCTCCAGTCTGTTATTTTCAAATAGTTCAAATCCAAATCTCGTCTTTTTTATTCTTTTAAGAGCTACTTCCGCCGATACATCGAGCACTATTAAGGCATGAGGTTTAGGGAAAACAGAGTTCACCTTTATTAACCACTCTTTATCACAATCTAGGGAACCGTATGCTATAGAAGAGTACTTGTATCTATCTGTTATTACGATTTTACCTTCTTTAAGTGCGGGCAGTATTTGCTGGTTCACGTGATGGCTTCTATCAGCAGCGAAAAGGAGTTGAAGCGTCATAGGATCGGTTTTCCACTCTCCTCTAAGGGCTGCTTTTATAAGACCTCCGATAAGCCCGTCTGTAGGCTCCTTAGTTAGCACAACCCTGTAACCACGTCTAAGAAGATTTTCGTAGAGAAGTCTTGCCTGCGTGGATAAACCCGCTCCATCTATACCTTCAATGGCGATAAAAATTCCTTCCATCGATTTAACTCCTCGCAAATGGTTATATAACCTTAATGAAGTGTTCACGAGGTTTATCTAATGGTATAGTAGCGTCGATTCCCAGTTTAGATGTTAATAGTGTTCTTTGATCGGCCGAGGGGTCAAGACTTGATCCTCTTATTCTAGGTATTATAAGCAAATCCTCCTCCGGTTGCATGCGAGTAACAATAGCCCACTCCACTTCTACAGGATTATCCACGTCTATATCTTCATCCACAATCGTTACCATTTTCAATGAAGGATGGGCTGAGAACGCAGCTAAAATCGCGTTTTTAGGATCTCCTTCATTCTTCTTACGTATTGAAATAACGCAGCTAAGCCAACCACAGCCTCCCGAAGTTAACCTTACTTCTCTTACCGAGGGGACTACTTCCCTCACGTTTTTCCATATTTTAGCCTCTCGATAAAAGCCCATGAAGAGCCTATGTTCTGTTCCAGCAGGAAGTATAGTTTGATAAATAGGTCGGTCTCCTCTAACTAGTATTCTATCAACTTCCACTACGGGTTGCCGTCTTACTATATCACGAGTTCCTGTTATATCGACAAACGGCCCCTCTTCCTCTTCTTCATCATGAAGTATTTTGCCCTCAATTATTATCTCAGCAGTAACTGGTAAAAGAAGGTTTGTAAGCTCACTCTTAAAGACAGTTAAGCCTCCTAATAGCTTAGCCGCTACCTTAGCTTCATCTATTCCATAAGGTGGTGAAGACGCCGCCGCTAGCAGAAGAATGGGGTGAACTCCTACAATTATTGCGATCTCTAAATCTTCTCCCCGTTCCTTTTTCTTCTCGAGTATTAGATGGAGATGACGGGGGACTATCCTAATAGCCATACGCTTTTCATCAAGCACTAGTAACCTGTGTATCGACATGTTTTGAAAGTTTAATTCCTCATCTCTCGCCACTACGATTCCCGCCGTTATATAAGGTCCACCATCTCCTCTGTAAAAAGTTAGAACAGGTAAGTCATGCAATGTACCCTTAAAAACTTTAAATTCTGCAGGTTTATCCGCTTTCTCGAGTTCTCCCGGGTTTTCACAAGCATCTAGCAATTTCTTATAAGCTTCAGAGTGAGACTTAGCGTTTAATACCCTCAGTAACTGTTCCCGATCATATATGGTATTAGCAACTACTTTGAAAGGTTTATCATCTATATTTTTGAAAACTACCGTTTTACTACCATCGTATTCTTTTATCAGCTCGGCTGCCTGATATCTAGCGTTTATCTTCTCTTCTATTGTTATGACATTTCCCCTAAGTTTTTCTTCAAGGATAAAACTCCTAAGGTCCCTCTCCTTCACTCTCACTCGCCCTTTGAATTATCCTGATGTAGTCGGCGCTAATCGTTATTGGGAGCGGGTATGCCGCCTCTGAAATCTCTACTTTAACCTCCTTGCGCGATTTATCTATATAAACCACTTTTCCACGCATTCCTATGAAAGGCCCTCCAGTAATTTCTACAATATCATTTACCTTGATAGTCTCGATTATAGGCTTAGGTAGTATGAATTTCTCGATATCTTCATACTTCACTATGCCCCTCACTATTCCTTTAGCATGTCTTAGCCCGCTTATCAAGTTGGCGATTACAAATGGCGCGTCTGCTTCAAGAAAGATTATGCCTCTTACTTCTTCAACAACTACTATCGATCTAATAGGACTTCGAAACTCTTCACCTTTTTCACTCTTCATTTTCTTTATAGCCTCTATCCTACTTTCGATCATTACAGCTACGTTATATTCTTGTCCCACAGTAGTTCTAAGAGCTAAAAATCTTCCTTCTAACTCGCTCACTGCCTTCACCCAGCTCTATACCTATATAGCGAAATAGCCAGACCAAGGACGATAACGCTGATAACTCCTAGAATTACCAATTCTCTTGGTACGCCAGCAATCGGTCTGAATTGTAATGCTGAACCGAGAAGTTGGAAAACAAAGCCTATACTTCCCAGTAATACAAAGCCAAGGGTAACTACTTTTAACGTTAACGTGAATTCCCTTCGTTCTGGTTTTTTTGTAAATTTTATTATTAATGCATATTTTTTAAATTTATCAGAAATCCCCATGTTTTTCACCTAGTAGATAATACAGTACTGCTTTAGCTGAATGTAGGCGATTCTCAGCTTGATCAAAAACAACCGAATGCTTTGAATCTTCAATAACGGCATCGGTGACTTCCTCTCCTCTATGAGCTGGTAGACAATGCATAAATATGTAGTCATCTTTCGCGTATTCGGTCAATTTTTTGTTCACTTGATATTTAGGCAGGAAAATACTAAGCCGTTTCTCCCGTTCCTGTTCTTGCCCCATGCTGACGAAAACATCTGTATATATTACGTCAGCCTCTTTCACGGCTTCCACCGGGTCTCGGACCACCTCAATACATGCGCCGGACATACTTATATCCTCCTTAAGTAGCCTCAGTAGTTCCGGACTCGGCGAATATTGCTTAGGACAAGCTATAGATAAATGAATTCCTAGTTTTGCTGAAACAATTATGAGCGAATTCAGAACATTATCAGTGCCATCTCCAATAAACGCCATTTTTAACCCTTTTAAACGCCCCTTCTTTTCTACTATAGTTTGAACGTCGGCTAGCGCTTGTAGCGGATGAAATTTATCACTCAGTGCATTTACAATAGGTACAAGCGAATATTTAGCCATGATTTCTAAGTCCTCATGTCTATATACTCGAGCAATTATCAAGTCAAAATACCGGCTTAATACTCGCGCAGTATCTTTGATAGGTTCTCCTCTGCTCAATTGAAGTTCGTCTCTAGTGAAACTGCATGGAAAACCGCCTAACTCCTTTACCGCAACCATTAGGGACGCTTTAGTTCTTGTTGAAGGTTTTTCGAATATAAGTACTACCGATTTTCCCTCTAGATATGTATAGACCTTCCTCCCCTGTTTTCTCTCTTCTTTGAATTTCTGAGCTAACTCTATCATTCTTTTTAGTTCCTCGTTGCTGTACTCTAGCCAGTTTAAAAGATGCTTCATCCTCGACCCTCTTTTAAACAACTATCTTTCATAAAGGGGTACCTATATATTCTTGCCTATCAAGGACTTCTCTAGCTCTCATGCTGATTTCCACTTCCTATTATTTGGGCTTTCAGGTCTCATAAGAACTAAGCATTATTCTAGTCAGTTCATGAATGGGTCGTCATAGCCTCTCGGCTAGGTACTCGGCAAATACATCATCCGATAAGATTAAGTCGTAAACTCGATTATAAAAAGATTATACGGTTAACGTTCTAAGAATTGCTTTTCTTGTGAGTTCTATTTGTTGATACCATGCTTTTAAGTCTTCACTATTATATTTCTTTACTATAATTGGCGAAATATATCGAAAACCTTTAAACTCTTTAAAAAATCCAAAGATGACGTATACGTTTTCGAGTTCTAAAAGCGGGATAGGCGTGCCGCTGGTATTATGCCATACTCTCAGAATAATTTCCCCGGTGCCATCCCGTAGTGTATAATCTATCCATCTAGATCCTTCCTTTGAATCCGAAACTTCAGCCACAACTCTAATTCTTCGAACTCTGAATATAAAGTTGTTTACTTCTATCTTCAAAACAGGTTTATCCTCTTCAAGCTCAATAGGAGAATCGAGAAGTTCTCTTATGTAAACTGGGAAAAAAACCTTAGAGAAATTCAATACCTCGTCCATTACGATACCTTTAGCTTGTACTTCTTCTTATCGCCGACTTCCACTATTTCAACTAGACCGATCCATTCCATATATGAAAGTACTTCTTCAAATTCTGATTCCTTAAATTCAACGCCATAGTATTCTTTGAATTTATCTTTAATCTCCTCTAGGCTCCACGGCTCCGTCCTCGGATTCTCTTTCATAATGCGTTTAATTAGATTGGTTTTATCCTCGTAATCACACCAAGGATAAAGTTGCCACTCCCACGATTTTAACTCTTCAACCACATAGTCAGGAGTAAATTTCGATGTTGCCGGAATTATCTGCATAGCAGCTGTTTTGATGACATCAGGTTTAGAATTTCTACGAATGTGCTCAACGGCAATGATAAAGCTATCTCCCGTGTCACAGATATCATCAACCACCAAGACTTTTTTGCCTGATAAATCATAGTTAAACGGGTAAGTTATTTTAGCCTCTTTCTCCGCCTTCCCCGTTTCAAGCCAATGTTCAACTTTAATACTTAGC
>JALURF010000161.1:9680-22207 GCA_027017165.1 Thermofilaceae archaeon | reverse complement strand
CCTAAATTTTGCCTCTAACCCAAGTAAAATACCTGTAAAACTAATTTAAGCTAACAGCTGTTGTTCGTAAAAACTTGTTTATAATAATTGTCAAGAAACATATTTATTCTTCTAAGCTCTTCAGTGTATGGAGATAGGTGTTGTTATGGCGAGAAAGTTAAAAATTAAAATCGACGAGTTAGAATCTGGAATTGCCCGAATAAAAGGTTTAGAAGTCAGTATAGGGAAAATCGTAGAAGAATGGGAAGAACCCGAAGGTCCTACGCCCTTCCCCACGGTCGCTGATCTTAGAGAATGGGATTTAAAGCTCTTGAGCAGATACAAGCCGATGTACATGCCCTTCTGCGACCTCTGCTGCCTCTGTACTTTCGGCAAGTGCGATTTATCGAGAGATAAGAGGAGTGCCTGTGGGCTCGACATGGCCACCCAGCAGTCACGCATAGTCTTACTCGCGTGTTCTATAGGCGCCGCGACTCACACTAGCCATGCGAGAGAACTCGTAGAATATCTAATAGAGAAGTTCGGGAGAGATGCTCCTCTCGATCTGGGAATGGATGTGCGAATAGAAGCTCCTATAACGCGGCTGGTCTGCGGGATTAAGCCTAAAACGCTTGGAGATTTAGAAGATGTCTTAGACTATATCGAGAAAGAGATCATCAACACGATGGCAGCTACCCATACTGGGCAAGAAGGGAGCAATCTAGACTTTGAATCAAAAGTCTTCCACATGGGGATGCTGGACCATCTAGCCTTAGAAGTAACCGATATTGCCCAAACAGCCCTTTTAGGCTTCCCCAAAGCCGATCCAAACGCCCCCCTAGCCGAGCTCGGCTTTGGAACCGTCGATACGGCGAAACCCGTGATACTATGCATAGGGCACAACGTCGTACCTGGAGCTGGAATAGTTGACTATATAGAGCGCAGCGGGCTGACGGGGATGGTGGAAGTCTGCGGCTTATGCTGTACAGCCCACGATATCGCCAGATATACCAAGGGAAAGACCAAGGTTATAGGACCGATTTCCTGGCAACTGCGCTTTATAAGAACAGGTGTCCCCGACGTGATAGTGCTCGATATACAGTGTATAAGAACCGATATACCCTTAGAGGCTAATCGCATAGGAGCCGTGGTCATAACTACTAACGAGAAAAACTGTCACGGATTCCCGGACAAGACGTATGAAGACCCTGACGTGATAGTCGATGAACTAGTTAACAGGAAAATCCCCGGCGCGCTCATAAGAGACCCGGAGAAAGTAGGAGAAGTCGCCGTTAAAGCTGCCTTGAAACTCGCGCCGTTGAGAGCTAAGTACAAAGCGTTGCCTTCGATGGAGGAAGTGGTAAACCACGCCAAGAGATGCCGTAAATGTAGAGAATGTGAACGGGCATGCCCGAACACCCTGCCGATATCTGAGGCTATGACTTATGCCGCGAACGGCGAGTTCGGGAAGTTGGCTGAGTTGTACGATTACTGTATCGCCTGCGCCAGATGTGAGAGAGCATGTCCCGCTCAGATACCGATTTTCAGCTTAATAGCTAAAGCCGCTGAGAGGAAGATGAAAGAAGAGAAGTTTAAGATTAGAATTGGTAGAGGTCCTATACAGGACACAGAGATAAGAGAGGTCGGCAGGCCTATAGTGCTGGGCGAGATACCCGGAGTTATAGCTTTCGTCGGCTGTGCAAACTACGCGGAGGGAGGAAAAGAACTGGTAGAAATGTGTGAAGAATTTCTTAAACGACGCTACATAGTTGTAGTCTCCGGCTGTGCAGCCATGACCATTGGGATGTACAAGAACGAGGAAGGCAAAACCCTTTACGAGTTGTATCCTGGAGACTTTGACGCTGGCTGCCTAGTCAACGTTGGCTCATGCGTTGCGAACGCTCACATAGCTGGCGCAGCGATAAAAATAGCCAATATCTTCGCTAAGCGTAAGCTAAGAGCCAACTATATGGAGATAGCCGATTATATTCTTAACAGAGTAGGCGCGGTCGGTATAGCTTGGGGCGCTATGTCTCAGAAAGCCGCATCTATAGCCGCTGGCTTTTGGCGCCTCGGCGTGCCAGTCATCGTCGGCCCCCACGGCTCGAAGTACAGGCGCATGCTCTTAGGGAGGAGGGAAAAAGAGGGGAATTGGTACGTCTACGATGCTAGAACCGGCAAGAAAGTCTATGTGGGTCCTGTTCCGGAGCATCTCTTTTACGCGGCCGAGACGAAGGAGGAGGCGATGGTTATGGCCGCGAAGCTCTGTATGAGAGCTAACGATACTACCAAGGGTAGGGCTATCAAGCTTACCCACTACGTAGATCTTCACAAGAAATTCTTCGGAAAGCTGCCGGACGACTTACACTTGTTCGTAAGGAGAGAAGCCGATATACCGATAACAATGAAAGATGAAATACTGAGCGCTCTAAAGGATAAGGAGTGGAAGGAGATGGAGATTCCTGACCCGACTTTACTAGAGGAGTTGGTGAGGAGGAGAATATGATTAGAGGGGAGTCTTGGCAGAAGGCGGAAGTTCCCGGGCCGATTAAAGCTTTCCTTATAGACGACCCTAAGAGGTTAGCGATCTTGATTAAGAGGGCTAAACGACCGCTGATAATTGCTGGCTATAGGATTGCCAAGATGACTGATAAGCTTGACTTGGTGAGGTATCTGATTGATTTAGCCGAGAGGATTAACGCGCATGTAGTCGTTACAGGGAGTTTGATTAAAGAGTTTGAGAAAAGGGGTTATAGATACCTCTACCTCATGCCAGCAATGGAGGTCGTGGATAGGCTCATGGATTCCGAGTGGCCCGGCTTCGACGGGAAGGGAAACTACGATTTAGTGATTTTCATAGGCTTCCCCTACTACTACGAGTGGCTCATGTTGAACGGGTTAAAGCACTTTGCGTACAGGCACTTGAGAACTATAAGTCTGGACCCGTATTACCAGCCTAATGCTACTTTTTCCCTTCCAAACATGAAAATTGGGGAGTGGGTTAAATTTTTAGATTCTCTAAAAGATAACGTGTAGGTGAGAACATGTCAATGTTTGAGGATATTCCTGTTGATGTAGGAGTCGTATACGAAGGAGAGAGAATTAGAAGAAGAGAAATGTATGTAGAGCTCGGAGGCCCCAGAGTCCAATATAAATTCGAGCTTGTTAGAGTTAAAAAGCCGGAGGAAGTTGAAGACGGCAAGATAACCATCGTGGGGCCCGACCTTAAAGATTTAGAAGAGGGGAAGTCTTATCCATTCGGCATTTACATTGAAGTAGCTGGAAAACAGTTAGAAGAGGATTTAGAAGGAGTTATCGAGAGGAGGATACACGAGTATTGTAACTATATTGAGGGATTCATGCACTTAAACCAGAGATACGATATTTGGCTAAGGCTCAGCAAGAAATCATATAAAAAGGGACTGAACTCCTTCATGTACATTGGGAAAGTTTTACAGAGGCTCTTCAAGAGCGAACTCCCTATAATAGAAAAGATACAGATAACCTTCTTCACCGATCCGGAGAAAGTCAAGGAGATGTACGAGAAAGCCCTCAAAATCTACGAAGCCAGAGATGCTAGAGCTAGAGGATTAAAAGACGAGGAAGTAGACACGTTCTACGGCTGCTCTCTATGCCAATCCTTCGCCCCCACCCATGTCTGCGTTATAACCCCGCAGAGATACTCGAACTGCGGCGCTATCAGCTGGTTTGACGGCAGAGCCGCGGCTAGAGTAGATCCCAAAGGACCTCTCTTCGCGATAAAGAAGGGAGAATGCCTAGACCCGGTTAAAGGCGAATATACGGGCGTTAACGAAGCTGTAAAAGAGAAAAGCCTAGGCGCGATAACTAGAGTATGGCTCTACACTGCTTTCGGATATCCACACACGTCCTGTGGATGCTTCGAAGCTATAGCCTTCTATATTCCGGAAGTCGACGGATTCGGGATCGTTCATAGAGGATTTAAGGGAGTTACTGTGAACGGTCTACCGTTCTCCACCTTAGCGGATTCCACGGCTGGCGGCAGGCAGATCGACGGCTTCCACGGAATATCCATAGAGTATATGCGTTCTCCGAAATTCCTCCAGGCGGATGGAGGCTGGCATAGAGTCGTATGGGTGCCCTCAGAGGTCTTAGAGAGAGTTAAAGACTTCATACCTAAAGAGCTTATAGGCAAAATAGCTACAGAGAAAGACGCCACCAATATTGAAGAATTGAAGAAGTTCCTGATAGAGAAGGGACACCCGATAGTTGAGAGATGGAAGGAGGAAGCTCCCGAGGAGAAAGAAGAGGAAGTTGTAGAAGAAAAAGAGATTCCAGAACTCCCCTTGACTATAGAGGGCGTACCGGTAGCTGGCGTGCCCATGGCCGGGGGAGGATTTAAGATTATACTGAAAAACGTCAAGATTAAGGCGAAAAAGGCTATAATAAGGAGGATTGAGAAAAGTGGCGGAAAATGACAAGACAGAGGTTTTAAGTGCTAAAATATGGGATTTGCTGAAAAAATATGGGGAGATAGTTTTAGAAGATGTAGAGATAGAAGTTGACGAGCTAGAGCTAATCTTTCAGCCCGGCGTACCGGTAGCCATAGCGAAGCCCGTAGCTAAAGCTGTAGAAGTGGTCAAAAAACTCGTCGAGGAGAAGTTTAAAGAGCCAGAAATGGAGTGGACTGGGAAGATCGTGGAGGTTAAAATAGGAGCCACTAAAAGTGAGGGAGGGACTAGAGATAGGACGTTTATAATAGGCGGTGAAACGCTTCCAGCATTTTACATGTTTAAGGGAATTATGCCTCACCCGCCAGTTATAGCGATGGACGTCTTTGATATGAAGATTAAATTGCCGAAGAGCATTCGAATGCACTTTGAAGATGTAATGGAAGACCCGGCCGAATGGGCTAAAAGATGCGTAGAGAAATATGGAGCGGATATGATAAACCTCCACCTAGTCAGCACAGATCCCTACATTAAAGACACTCCCCCATCTGAGGCCGCCAAAGTTGTAGAAGAAGTGCTCCAAGCAGTCAAAGTGCCTCTATGTATAGGCGGGTCTGGAGACCCTGTAAAAGATGTCGAGGTTTTCAAGAAAGTCGTAGACGTGGCTGAGGGCGAGAGGATACTCTTGAACTCGCTGAACTTAGATATGAAACTCGAGGATATAGCGGAGTATTTGAAGAATAAAGATGTAGTAATTATAGCTTTTACGCCTATGGATTTAGATAAGGCTAGAGAATTGAATAGGAAGCTCTACGATTACGTCTCTAAAGATAGAATAGTGATGGATACGAACATAGCTGGGATTGGTTATGGGCTTGAATACGGCTTTACGGTAATGGAGAGAGCTAGGCTTGCGGCGCTTAAAGGCGATACAGATTTACAACACCCGATAGCGGCTGGAGTCACGAACGCTTGGGCTGCGCGAGAAGCTTGGATTAAAATGGACCCGTTCTGGGGGCCTAAAGAGATCAGAGGACCGGCTTGGGAAACGATTACAGGCTTGACGGCGCTACTGGCTGGCGCCGATTACTTCATGATGATGCACCCATACTCGATTAGGACAATGAAAGAGATAATTAAAAATCTGCTCGAGGGAAGTCCTGGAAAAGCCGAGGATATCTACGATTGGGTGAGCGCTAAACTGGGGTGAGAATATGCCTTGGAAGGCTATAAGTCCGATAGAGGTCTATAAACTGCTACCTAAGACGAATTGTAAGAAGTGTGGAGAAGAAAATTGTATGGCTTTTGCCGTTAAACTCGTCAACATGGAGACTAAGCTGGAGCTCTGCACGCCGCTCCTAGAGGAGGCTAAGTACAAGAAGAGCTACGAGCAGTTGAAGGAGATGTTGACGCCGCCGGTCAGAGAGGTGGAGTTGAGGAGTGATAAGAAAGTCGTAAAAATAGGCGGGGAGTACGTGCTCCATAGACACGAATTAACGTACATCAATCCGCCACCCATAGCTATAGACGTCGACGACACCATGTCTAAAGAGGAGTTGATTAAGAGGATCAATTTCGCTGAAAGCTTTAGGTATACTTATATAGGGAGACAACTCACCCTAGACCTTATAGCTGTAAGATCGGTCTCTAACGATCCCGAGGCTTTTAAGAAAACAGTGAATTTCGTGGCTTCTAACACGAGCCTGCCCTTGGTGCTCTGTACACTCAACCCTAAAGTCATGGAAGCCGGGGTTTCAGCGTTACCTAATGGTAAGCCGCTACTCTATGCGGCGACGAAAGATAACTGGATGGAAATGGCTGACATAGCGTTGAAGAATAAGCTCCCGCTGGCGGTTTTCAGCCCCGGCGACTTGGATATGCTGGTCTCGCTCGCCAAGACTTTGCTAAATATGGGAGTTTCCGAGATCGCCTTAGACCCGGGAACTTTTGTCGGATTTAACGGGTTGAGAACGACTATAGATGCTTTTACTATGCTTAGGTGGAAAGCCTGTAATGAGGACTATGACTTAGCGGGCTGGCCGCTGATAGGCACTCCTATAACGGCTTGGAAAATGGTGGACGGCGATTCTCAAACCAAAGCTTGGTGGGAGATGATAACAGCTTCCATGCTAATAATCAGATACGCTGACCTGCTGATCATGCACTCTCTTGAAGGCTGGGTGTACCTGCCACTGGTAATGCTCAGGTTCAACATCTACACGGACCCGAGGAAGCCTGTTGCCGTAGAGCCGGGATTGAGGATTATAGGAAATCCCAACGAGATGTCTCCCGTAATGCTAACTGGAAACTTCGCCCTCACCTATTATATAGTCTCCGGCGATATAGAAGCAGGCAAGGTGGACTGCTATCTCTTGCTAGCAGACACAGAGGGTATAGCCGTGGAGTGTGCCGTGCCTGGGAGGAAGTTACTGCCTGATAACGTGGCTGAGATATTGAAGTCTTCGGGAATAGAGAAGAAGGTTAAGCATAGAATCTTGATAATTCCGGGTAAAGCGGCTAGGCTTGCAGGAGATATTGAAGATGCCACTGGATGGCGCGTCTTAGTAGGTCCTCTAGATTCTAAAGACATACCGAAGTTTATAGAAGAGAAATGGAAACCAGAGAATATCAAAAAGCTAATGGAAAGTTAAAAAATTAGGGTTTTATTTAGCCTCCGCCACCATCTTTTTAGTTAACTGGTAGATTACTGGAACTAGCATTATACCCATAGCTATGGCTAATCCCCAAGCTAGGTTAGCTATAACTTGTTCTGTTCCGGGGAAGCCGCTGAATATTCCAGCTACGCCGACGAGTAGGAATATGCTGTAGAGTATGAATTTGGCGTAGCCCGCCACTGGCTTGAATTCTTCGTGGTCTTCTACTATGCTGGTCACCACAGTGTCGCCGAGGGATATGCCGACGCCTATTATCACGAAGCCTATGATTAGCGAGAATACGAATTCTCCAGTGAATAGCATCATCTGTAGGGCTATGCTAAGCACGATGGCTATGAGGCCTATTAGCAATAAATTGCGTAGCATATCGACCAGTTCTTTGTGCTTCTCAGGGAATACGGGGAGCAGTATGTGCCTAACGTAGGAGGCTAGGAACTCTACTAAGACGAAGCCTAGGCTCAGCAGTATTATGCCTCCCATCAATTTGGGTAGGTAGTCGGCTATCGCTAGGATATAGCTTCTGGTGGGTTCTCCTATTTCTAGAAGCTGTAGCGCTACCGAGACGGAGATGACGATTACGAAGGCTTTAACTAGAGAGCCGACGAAGTTGGATAGGTCTATACCCGCTTTTCTAAAGGCTTTACCAGCGTCTGTCTGGTCGAAAGCTCTCTCTATACCGAGTAGCTCTATCAGCTTGTTAACGGCTTTCCCCACTATTCCCCCGATGATGTAGCCTATGCCTATGACTATTAGCGCGGCGAAGATCGATGGTATCGCTTCGATTATCTGCGTTATTATTCCAGTCACAGCTTCAGTTATGCTCGCTAGAATGTCGACCATTCTGCTCACCTAGGATATAATTTATATAGAAGCGATTTAAATTTTATGCCTCTTTAGTTTTTAAATTCGAGAAATGTATTCTTAAATAAAATTTTAAATAACCCTTACCAGACTAATGCCGTTAAGAGCGGCACTATTATTATGCTAGGCAGCATGTTAACGACTTTGATCCTCTTAATTCCGAGAAGACTCACTCCCAGACCTAGGAGGAGCGTGCCCCCGGCTCCCGTGAGGTTATTCAACATCGCCTCCGTTAGCCTATCTTTCAAATAGCTCGCTGATAATGCTATAGATCCCTGATATAATAGGAGGGGTATCACGCTAAACAACACTCCTATACCCATAGAAGCCGCGTACATAACGGCTACGACGCCATCTAGCACGGATTTCGCGAGTATAATACTCGGGTTTCCTAAGCCGTCTTCTATAGATCCTATCACCGTCATTGGTCCTACACAGAATGTTATGAAAGCAGTTATCATTCCTTCCGAGAATTTTGATTCTTTTTCCCCAATCTTCTTCTTTATTTTATCCGCGAAAGCGTCTAAGTACTCGTCGATTTTGAGCAATTCGCCTATGAAAGTTCCCAGCAGCAAGCCGAGTATCAAGATAACGGGGTTTTCAGTTTTAATAACCATGGATACCCCAATAGCCAGTGTGGCCAGTCCAACTGCTTCAAAAATTATATTCTTAAACCTCTCCGGTATCTCTCTGCGCAATAATATGCCTAGAGCCCCGCCGGCGAGAACAGTGACTACGTTCACCAAAGTGCCTATCATCTAATCGCCTGTTTTAAACTGTGAGAAGGAAAATTTTAATTTTCCTAGAATCAGCGATTAGCTAGCTTGATCTTCCTACTGGCCTCCCACCAAGTGGGGAAAAGCTCCTTCTTGCCGGGCAGGACGAAACCAGCCAGATACTCGTCCATGAAATCAGCATCTTTTAAGAGGTCGAAATAAGCCATTAGCTTAGCTATTTCCTCAGCTTTACGCCTATGCCTTTTAGAGACGAGAGATAGGTACGCGCCAGCCACAGATCCATTGCCTAGGTATATAATTTTCGCGTTGGGGAATTCTGGTAGCAGTCCTATAGCCGTGGCGCTGTTAGGATCCATGTAGCTGCCGAATGCCCCGCAGATATATACCCTAGTTACATCCTCCACGGATAGCCGCATCTTCTTCAAGAGCACGGCTATCGCTGCGCAGGCCGCGGATTTGGAATCTATTAAATTCGCTATATCCTTCTCAGTTATCACGATGTCCTTGCCTATCTCCGTTTCTTCTTTCGGCACTACTATATATTCGTAGCCGTCGTATCCCTTCCTAATATAAGGCGACCTGATGTTCCTGTTAATCTTCCCTAAACTGTCAATAATACCGTGGCGGAAAAGCTCGCTGAGAAGGTCTATCAAACCGGAGCCACATATCCCCTTAGGCTTAGCCCCCCCTATGACAGTATACTCAGCTTTAAGCGTTTTAGGATCTATCTTAACTCTATCAATGGCTCCTTCAATCGATCTTATTCCGAACCTTATACCCCAGCCTTCGAACGCCGGCCCTGCAGCAGCTGTTGTCGAGAGGAACCAGCCTTTACTGCCCAGTACCACCTCTACATTTGTCCCTATATCGACTAGCAGCGATATCTCGGTGGAATCGTACATCCCAGATAATAGGACGTCTCCTATAGCATCTCCTCCCAGAAACCTACTCACGCAGGGCAGACAGTAAACCTTGGCATGGGGGTTGACGTCCAGCTCCAGCTTTCCCGTTTCCAGGATAAAGGGATCTCTAGGCACTTCGACGTCCGTCTGGAGTAAGGGAGAGGGGTCTTCACCCGCGAAGAGGTAAGTCATCACGGTGTTTCCAGCAACGCACACGTCGTAGACCTCGCCGGGTTTTATTTTATGTTCGGAGCATAGCCTCTTTATCAGATTATTTATCGTCCCTATAGCCGCTCTTTGTAACATGGCTAAGCCTCCTTCTCTCTCCATGGCATAGGAGATCCTAGAGACTAAATCCTCTCCGTAGACTAGTTGTCCATTATATTCGGAGGCCGAGCCGAGTATTCTTCCGGTGTTCAAGTCCACCAGGTAGGCTACTATTTTCGTAGTTCCTATATCAACCGCTAGACCGTAAATCCTATTCCTAGTATCTCCTTCCTCGATGTCTAGAAGTTCTGGCTGTTTATACTTGTAGAGGATTAGCGTGCCTCCGCTTTCGCAACAGTCGGGATATGAAGATATCTTGGCTTGGACATGTTCTGGAACAGAGATATCGGTTGTTCCCAAGCTTTTCCTAAGGACCTCCTCTACGCCTAGCTCGATTACCCTAGGCGATACGAAAATCTTCTCTATATAAGGATCGGGCTCTACCTTAGGTATACGAGCGTCTGTCTGAATTCTCTGTCCTTCTATTCTAGTCTCGGGCGGTATAAAAATCTCACAATCCGATAGAACGCGTGTTTGACAGGCCAGCACATAGCCTTCATTTAGCTCTTCTTTTGTCAATAAGAGTTCCTCGGGGTTATACTTGAAATCCACATCTCCCTTCCTTACCACTACTTTACACTTACCACAGTTCCCCTTGCCTCCACAGATACTCCTTATGTTTATTCCAGCTGTTCTAGCGACTTCGAGGATATTCGTGCCTACTTGTACCTCTATCCTCCTGCCGTATGGCTGGAAGATTACGGTCGCTTTCTGCATTTCTAGCCTCTCCTCGGTCCTATCTCGGTATAGAGAGGTTTTTTATTTAAGGATTATGTAAACTTCTTAATAGGTAATTTAGGGGTGATATTGTGGAGAACAAGGAAAAACTTAAAGCCCTGATTAAGCACTGGTCCGAGCACAGTTTAGAGCATAGAGAGAATTTTTTGAAATGGGCCGAAAGAGCTGAAGAAATGGGGTTTAGGGAGGCTAGTAGATACCTGCGAGAAGCAGCTAAAGCTATGGAGAAAGCTGCCAAAAATTTGGATAAAGCTTTAGAGTTTTTAAGCTAAAGATCACCCTATTTCAATACATGTCTGGGTACGTTCTACGCCTTCCACTCTATGAATAGCTGAGATTATCTCTCCGAGCTCATCTAGGTTTTCTATCTCTAGATATGCAATCACATCTACGGGCCCCGTGACCGCGTGAGCCATTTTTACCTTTTGAATATTTCTCACTTTTTTAGCAACATCCATCGTAAATCCGGCTCTAACCTGTATCAATACATACACCGAGACTGTCATCGAGAGAATAACATCGAACAGCTTAATATTATTCACTATCCGGTTTTCGAGTTTAAATTTATAGGTATCTTCGGGAAATAGAAAATAGCTCAGCCGCTCTAACCAGAGCGCGGCTGGGCGGAAGGGGTATACATGTCAACAATTCCCCCAACTCTAGTTCATTCTAGATTGGCAGAACAGCTTGAAGCAGAAGGAGCTTTCGTTTACCTAGACTTGGCCGCCGAGGCTAGGAAAAGGGGTATAGACGTTATAAGCTTTGGTATTGGACAGCCGGATTTTAAACCTCCCTCAGAAGTATTGGCTGCGATAAAAGAGGCTATCGATGAGGGACATATAGGCTACATATCGTCTCTAGGACTGCTCGAGCTAAGAGCTAAAGTCGCCGAGTATTTAAGCGAGAAATACGATACCGATGTGAAGCCTGAGGAAGTAGCTATAACAGTAGGCGCTAAATCGGCTATCTTCATGGCTATAAATCTGTTGACTAGACCGGGAGATGAGGTTGTAGTGCCAGATCCCGGATTTCCAGCCTACGAATGTACTGTAAGGTTCGCTGGTGGTCGTCCGGCATTCCTACGCCTTAGAGAAGAAGACGAGTTCAGAATGACCCCGGAGAGGGTGGAAAAATGTTTAACCAAGAATACCAGGTGTATCTTAGTTAATACTCCGCAAAACCCGACGGGTTCTGTGCTTAAAAAAGAAGATGTAGAAGGTTTGCTTGAGATAGCTAAAAGAGAAAAACTGGCTATAATCTCTGATGAGATATACGAGGACTTCGTATACGAGGGCAGGCATTACAGCTTCCTCTCCATGCCCGAGTGGAGAGACTACGTGGTTTACATAAGCGGTTTTTCAAAAACCTGGGCTATGACCGGACTTAGAATAGGGATAATGGTGGCTAGGAAGGAAGTTATCGAAAAAGTGGGGGTTATGGCCATAAACATCTACAGCTGTCCTCCAGCGCCCTTCCAGTACGGGGCTCTCAAAGCTTTAGAAATAGGTCTGGACTGGTTTAAAGAAATAAGAGAGGAATTTAAGAAGAGGAGAGACGCCGCTTGTGATGAGTTAAATAGGATACCGAGTGTTAAAGCTTTAAGAATGCCAGGTACGTTCTACTTATTCCCCAACGTGAAGGAGTTAGTGGCTAAACTCGGCTATAAGGATGTAAGAGAACTTGCCAAGGCTATACTGTTCGAGGCGGGCGTCGCGCTACTTCCCGGTACGGCGTTCCCGCTTCGTGGTGGAGACGGTTTTATGCGGCTCTCCTACGTCTTGCCTGTAGATAAGATAAGAGAAGGTTTGCGTAGGGTTAGAGAATGGGTAGAAAATAAGTAGTAAACTAAAACCCCTACTTCTTTCTTTAATTACTGAT
>JALURF010000161.1:0-9670 GCA_027017165.1 Thermofilaceae archaeon | reverse complement strand
AGATTTAGAGAAATTCCTTAAAGGCGCTAAGGCTTATCCCAGCCCCGGGGAGGAATCTGCCTACTTCGAGAGGAAAGTGATCGATAGCTTTAAGGATAAACTCGAAACTGGACTTTCGATACCCAACTACCCCCAGTTTAGAGATATGAATGAGATGTTCTTCGAGCTAATGTCGGGTTTGAGTAAAATAGAAAATAAATACTTTTTCCTAGAGCCAGCTGGCGTCTTAAAAGGCGGTTTGATACCGGAGGTAGAAGCTTTGCGTAGAAACTCGCGAATTTTAAGCGAGAAATATGGAAAGATTAGATTGAAAATTTGTGTAACTGGCCCCCACACCCTATCTTATTTTTTCGGATTTAGGAATTGTGAACTATTTGAAGATTTAGCTAGAGTTTTGGCTAAGATAGTAGCCGCCAACATTTTCAGAGAGAAAGATATTGAAGTCGCGCTGGTCGCGCTGGATGAACCGCTTTTAGGCACAATAGACGATCCTCTCGTAGAATTCGGAAGTGAAGGTAGGGAGTGTCTGGTCGATGCTTTAAATCGGATATACCACGAGGCTAAAGCCAGAGGTGCTAAAACCGTTATACACCTACACTCTACCTCCAATACTTTATTCTGGGATGTAGAAAACCTCGATGTAGTAGAGTCGCATGTGGGAGATTTGCTCTATACCTCTCCTAAGACAAAAGAGCTGCTCGAAAAATACGACAAATTCCTTAAAGTTGGTTTATGCCGTACCGATTTCGATAAACTAGTACATGACAAGGTTAAAGCCGAGTTTGGTGAAAAGCTTTTATCCGAAAAAGTAGCGGAGATTTGGAAACGAATTAAAGCTGGCGAGTTGGATCCAAGCTATTACCTAGAAGGAGTAGAAACTATGGAAAAACGGCTTAAAAAAGCATTAGAAATGTTCGGCGATAGGGTATTATATGCTGGTCCAGAATGTGGGCTGGGGGGCTTTCCAAGTTATAGTTGTGCTTTAGAGTATTTGAGAAGAGTTGCTCTAGCTTCTTCAGCTGTTGGATAAAAATATATTATGTTTTTTAACTAGTTTCATGGAAGGTGTTGCCTATGGTGAAATTCGGTCTCGAATTCGTCCCCCAGACTTCTATAGATAAAATTGTCGAATGGTCTGTGATTGCTGAAAAAGGTGGGTTAGATACCGTCTGGATCACCGACCACTTCTACAATAGAAATACGTACATCACCTTAACGGCTATCGCTTTAAAGACAGAGAAAATCCAATTGGGACCTGGCGTGACCAATCCCTACGTGGTAAACCCGGTGTGGACTGCGTCAGCCATAGCATCGCTGGATGAAATATCGAGGGGAAGGGCTATATTGGGTATAGGGGCTGGAGATAGGGTTACGCTGGAAAAGCTTTCAATTCCTCAGAAATCTCCACTATCAGCCATAAGGGAGAGCGTGGAGACTATTAAAAAACTGTTAGCTGGGGGGACTGTAACTCTAGATGGCAGATTTCTAAAGCTGAAAGACGTGGGGCTGGCTTTTAAACCGGGGCGCGTAGTACCCGTTTATATAGGCGCTCAAGGTCCCAAGATGTTGAGACTGGCCAGTAAGATCGGAGACGGGATTCTGATCAACGCTTCCAGCCCGCGGGACTTCGAGTATGCCTTTAATATAATCCGTGAGGCGGCTGGAGAGAAACTGGAAAAACTGGACATCGTGGCTTACACGTGTTTTTCAGTCGCCGAGGATAGAGAGAAGGCTAAGAAGAAAGCCCTGCCGATAGTCGCCTTCATAGTCGCAGGCTCTCCTGAGAAAGTATTGGAAAGGCATGGCATCGATAAG
Organism: Thermofilaceae archaeon; assembly: GCA_027017165.1. Classification (GTDB taxonomy): domain Archaea; phylum Thermoproteota; class Thermoprotei; order Thermofilales; family B69-G16; genus B69-G16. The sequence goes on along the minus strand of JALURF010000161.1, from coordinate 7,855 downwards.
GAGAAAGCTGGAAAGATTAAAGAAGCTCTTGGAAAAGGCGATTTTAAAACGGCCTTTGAAAACGTTACCGACGATATGGTAGAAGCCTTCTCTATCTACGGGACGCCTGAGGACTGCGTAAAAGCTATAAAAAAGCTGGTGAAGAAGGGAGTTACACACGTAGTTTTCGGATCGCCGCTCGGAGCTAAGAAGAAAGAGGCTTTAAAGCTTATTTGTGAACACGTTGTACCGGCTTTCAAATAGCCTTTTTTATCTGTTAAATACTTTTCTGATAATTCCTGAGAAAGAGATATAAGAGTTTTCCGAGAAATCTGCATATGTCCACTCCACGACGTAGGGCATCTCTTCTAATATCTCTCGTGGCGATCTTCGCTGCTCTCCATACGATTCTAGGCCTTGTCCCGGGGATTTGGAGACGATGGATTATAGCTATTGAACCTTTAGAAGGAGTTATACTGGGGCCTATAGGCGGGTTTTTGTCAGCGCTTATAGGAAGCCTAATCTCTAACTTTATCAGGCCCACTCTTTACTTCTTTAGGCTTGGAGAGCCGATCGGAGCTTTGACCGCGGGGCTGGCCTATAAAGGGAAATACCGAGCGGTTTTCGCCATTTATACAGTTATGCTGGCGGCTTATTTCATTCATCCCCTGGGTAGAGAATTACCCGCTTGGTGTCTATGGGATATATACATAGCCTATGTCTTCTCGATAGCTGCGCCTTTCATACTAAAGTTTTTCAAAAAAAGAGAACAGGAAATGAAGCTACTCTTAGCAACACTACTCGGCTTAGAGGCGGATGTATTGACAAGGATTTTCTTCCTAATACCCGTCGAGCTTTATAAAGTCCTCGGAGCTTCGAAAGAAGCGTTAGCCGGTTGGTGGATAGCTGGGGCTTTCGAAACTCCCATAGAAACAGTTATAGGATTAATTGTAACCTTGACTGTTGGGATACCTCTCCTAAAAGCTCTTGATAAAAGCCATCTCATAGAATACCCCGTGACCTAAATGATTATAGAGGGAGATTTCGTAGAGACTATCGAGAAGTTAATTTTCGATGTTAAAGGCTTAGTCCATCCTCTGGATAGAGTAATAGCGTATATCCGCTATATACCCGATGAGAATGGTGATAGAGTTAGAGAGGGAACTAGGTATAGGAAGATATACTTGCTGCGGGAAAGGGAGAAATTTCTACGTGAGAAATATCCCCGCTATCTGTACAAGGACCCCGTTTTTAACACTTTTTTGCAAGCGGTCCCTGTACGCTACATCTGTAGAATCTACAAGCCCTCGGAGCGGCTTAGGGAAATGCTCGAATCCAGTCAGCTTGACGAAGTGGAGAAAAGCGCTCTAAAACTAGCTCTTCTAATAAAGGAAAAAGCTGGCTTAGCTTTAGATGATATAGGGGTTACGGGGTCGATACTTGTTAGACTGCATAAAGAAGACTCGGATATAGATCTCGTGGTGGTCGGGGAGAGAGAGGGAAGGAGAGTTTACGAGGCTATGGAGGAATTATTCAATGAGAATAGTGTTCAGAGATATAGTATGGAGGAGCTATGGAGGCTATACGAATTCAGATCCATGGATACACTTATGAGCTTTGAAGACTTCGTTAAAATAGAGAAGAGAAAAATTTTGCAAGGTTTATTCGAGAACAGGGATTTCTATATTAGGTTGGTGAAAAAACCGGAAGAATACGGGGAGAAGTACGGGGATAGAATATACACTCCTTTAAAGAAAGCGAGGATTAAAGCCCGTGTGTTAAACGCGGAGGATTCGATTTTTACGCCCTGTAGATACGTTGTTGACGTGTTGGAAGGCGATTCCAGGATAGAGGAGATAGTGTCATATAGGGGGAGGTTTTGCGAAGTAGCTAGGGAGGGAGAAGTGATAGAGGCTAGGGGTAGGCTTGAAAAAGTTATTGATAAGAAAAGGGGGATTTATTATAGACTGCTACTAGGTTCTAGTAGAAAAGATTACATGATACTCTTGGAATCTACTACTTGATACTTCTCAACTTGACACGTTGAATCCCGCCGATACAATTATTGTAGTGTCTTGGAAGAGCCTTAAAGCTAGCGAGGAAATTATCGTAGGAAACGATAGGTACTTTAATAGAACATCGAGTTTCTCCGATATTATGATCTCTCCCTCAATAGTGAAGTTTTCTCTTGAATGAATTGTTATATCAGACGGTGATTTGATAGATAGAGATATTCCGCGTGGCATGGGAGATAACGTGTTTAAGAAAACGCTGCCTTGATTTGAAAAATATACGTTTTAACGATTGCAAGATTTATTAGCTTCCGCGTTTTTTGAATACGAATTTATCGGTGAGTCAAATGGAGATAACTGAAAAGGGCTGGGTTCACTCTATAAGGCCTCTAGGCAAGATTCTCTTTGTAGTGCTACGAAATAAAAATGGGTTGGTTCAGTTAACTTTTAAGAAAAAAGAGAATGCAGAATTGTTTAAACTCGCTAAGACGTTGAACTTAGAAGATGTCATTGAAGTTAAAGGCGTAGAGGTGCAGAATACCATTTCGAAAATTGGGAGGGAAATCATACCTACAGAGTTGAAAATTATATCTAGGGCTGAACAGCCTCTGCCGATAGATGTTACAGGTCTCACGCAGGCTCTCTTGCCCACGAGGCTTGAGTGGCGCCCCTTAGACTTAAGAAAAAGAGAAAATCTAGCCATATTTAAAGTTCAAGCGTCCATAGTCGAGGCGGCAGAGAACTTTCTCAGAGAGAAGGGATTTATTCAAGTTTTCACTCCAGCTATTATCGGCGGGGTTTCGGAAGGAGGAGCGGATGTTTTTGAAGTAGATTATTTTGGGAAAAAGGCTTTTCTACGCCAAGACCCTCAACTCCACAGACAGCTCTTAATGGTCGCCGGCTTCGAGAAGATATTTGAGATAGGGCCCAGTTGGAGGGCTGAGAAATCCCACACCACTCGCCACTTGTGCGAGCACAGAGGCATAGCCGTCGAAATGTCCTTTATTAAAGACGAGTACGACGTTATAAGGCTCGAGGAAGACCTTGTTCGTCACATTGTAAGTTTTATAATTAGAAAAAATAAAGATGATCTAGAGCTCTTAGGCGTGGAATTAGAGGAGCCAAAAAAGCCGTTTCCAGTACTAGAATTCCCCGAAGTTTACGATATACTGGAAAAACTGGGGAAGAAAATACCTTATGGAGAAGACTATGATAGAGAATCAGAGGTATTGCTTTGGAAATACGTGAAAAAGGAGTATGACAGCGACTTCTTCTTCGTTAATAGGTTCCCCTTCGCTGTAAAACCTTTCTACGTAATGCGGGTAGACGAGGAGCCTTTCTGGGCTCGGAGCGTCGATCTGCTTTATAAAGGGTTAGAGTTATCCTCGGGTGGTCAGAGAGAACATAGATACGAGAAGATAGTAGAGCAAGCGAGGGAGAAGGGGATAAGCCTAGACTCTATAAAATGGTTCATAGAACACTTCAAGTACGGGGCGCCGCCGCATGGAGGCTTTAACTTGGGCATAGAGAGGCTTACGATGCAATTGTTAAATATTCCGAATATTCGGGAAGCTACTCTATTCCCGAGAGATCCCGAGAGATACCTCCCCTAGCCTCTTTTAAAACTTTAAAAGCTATTGTAAAGGTTTCTTCAGCCTCTCTTTTAGAAGCAACTCCCACAGCGACGGCCTTCACGAAAGGGAGTGAGAAAACATATTTCAACGCGTTTTCAGGCTTTATTCTTCCAGCCCCTAACACCTTTTTGGCTATGATAAAGTGCTTAGACTCTTCTAGAATTTTTAGGCTTTCTTCTCTATCGCCCATAAAAATCCCTTTTACGTTTATCGGAGCCATTACAACCTTTATCTGGGGGTACTCTTTCAGAATGACGTTTAAAGCCGATATATCGTGTAGAGCAATCCCCGGAACCAGCCCAGCCCCCTCTATAAGTTCTAGGTATTCTCCGATTTTCTTAAGATAACGGGGAATCGCTAACGCTCCATGGACAAGCGCCACTTTACAGCCTATATTGGTCAACAATGCGAGGCTTTCCTCCGGATCCTCTGGCATGAGAGTTCCGATAACAAATAAGTTTATTCCAGTTCTTTCTGTTGCCCTTTTCACGGCTTCGACGATATAATCATAGGAGAGAACTTGTATACCTCTAACTCCCAGTTCTATACAGTATTCCATAATCTTCGTAACTTCGTCGCTCTTTCCGACAAATTTTCTATAATACTCCCATGCCCTTAATCCGAATTGCCCGCCAGCGATGAAAGGAGAAGTCCCGAGTAGTATACGGGGAATCTTCAAACTGTTAAGATATGTGTACATTAAGCTAAGTTAGGCGATAAGGGTAATTAAGATTAGTGCTCAGGCTTTAGATTCGGCCGAAATAGAGGCAAACTATAAACGTTAAATTACCGCTATTTACGGTGCTTACTAAGATTGAGTTTTTAATTCGTTTTATTATGAGGCTATTATCTCTCATGAACTGTCCATATGCGCATCTAACAGATATCTTAAATAACAGAGTTGTAACTATTTACTGTAATGACGAAAGAGGCTAAATTAGAGATTCTCAAATTGATAATCTATGGGACTGAGAAAGCTTTGTGGAACGCAATGGGGAAAGCAAGCCTAGCATTCACTCCCATTATTGGAGAAAATATATGCGAAAAAGTGCAAAGCGAACTAGGCGAAAAAATCGAGAATATAGACACAAAGGAGATAGCAAAAAGAATAGGAGAGATATATACCAAAGAGCTTCAAATAAGTAAAGAATTCAAAATCAATGAAAAGGAACATCTATTTGAGATGAACGTTAGAGATTGCTTCTTAATAGACGTTGAGAAAAAGCTAATAGAGGATAAAATAACTCCATTCATATGTCCATTCTTAAACGCTGTCGCCTACATACTTAGGATGAAAAAGAATATGAAATCGAGAATAAAGGAAATAGCTGTTGACGTAGAAACTAAGAGTTGTAAGCTAGCCTTTGAATTATTCTAATAGTTAGTCGACGTAGAAGAGTGGCGCAACATCTGCTTAAATTCCGCCTCTTTCTTAAACATTTTTCAAAAATACTCATAAACGTTAAGGATTATCCTAACGAGATTAGGGTATATACTTAAAAATAAATTACGCGGAACTTTTAAAAGAGGGAGCATTTATGAAAAGACGCATACACCCAATCTACTTTATCGCGCTCGCCATCATCCTAACATTCACCGTAGCCAACAAGGCTCTCGCCTATGTGGCACAAGGAGGGACAGCCGACTTCTCCTTCACTATCGTCGAGTCGTTGACTAAGTTTCTCTTTGATCTATTGAAGACTCCCGCTTTTACCCTGTCTATAGTCGCCGCTATCGGTCTCATAGCGTTAAAGAAACCTACTAGTGATGTTGTCGCGGGCTTCTTCAAAGTATTCCTGGGTATAGTCTTGATCATGGCAGGTGCAATTACGATAGTAAACGCCGTGCTGCCGCTCAATGATTTATTCGTTAGAGTTGGAGGCTTTAGAGGAGTATACACGTGGGAGGAGCCCACAGCGGCTGCCGCAATGGGTCAACTAGGCATGGAAATCGGCGGAATCTTCGGCTTAGGCTTTATAATACACTTAATCGTGGTCAGGCTATTAGCTAAAAGAACCCCGTTTAAGTACATCTTCCTCACGGGACATACGATGTTCGGTATGGCCGGAATGATAGCTCTGGTTCTAAACAACGTGGGCATAAACGGCTGGAACGCCATTATACTCGGCTCGCTGATGCAAGCATTCTACCTGACAGTCTCACCAGCCATGGTCGCTCCCTTCATCATGCCTATAACAAACAACCAGTGGACTTTCGGCCACAACCAGAGCTTCTGGCTAACCGTAAGCGGTCTAGTGGCTAAAGCCGTCGGTAATCCAGAAAATGACGTTGAAAAGATGAAATTCCCCAAAGGCTTAGAATTTCTCAAGATACCTTCAATCTTGACCGCGATCATAATGTTACCTATATTCGTAATATTCTCGGTATTAGCAGATCCCGGCTACGTAGAGGCTAATTTAACCGGAGGGACTCACTGGGTAGTCTGGTGCTTCATCCAGTCTACGATGATGGGCGCTGGTATAGAGATACTATTGCTCGGAGTCCGCATGTTCATCGGCGAGATAATTCCCGCCTTCAAGGGTATAAGTGAGAAAGTAATACCGGGCAGCATGCCAGGCCTCGACTGCCCGACAATCTACCCGTTCGCGCCTACTGCCTTGATGTTTGGAGTCGTAGTAATGCTTGTCGCCGTATTAGCTTCAACAGCCATACAGATGATGCTTAAAACTCCCTTCGTCGTTCTGCCGAATGCCATCTACATATTCTTCGTGGGCGCGTCTACGGGTATAGTGGGCAATAAATTCGGCGGATTAAGAGGATTAATTGTAACGTGCATATTATCGGGCTTTGCCTATATGTTCGTCCCACTAGCATCAGCGCCGTTCCTAGGCCTCGACAAGGTGGGCTTAGAAGCCCTAGGAATGAGCGCTGATAACGGAGTGTGGGCGATATTCTACGGTATAATATTAAAACTTATCACAGGAAAATAGACTATTTTAAAACTTCCTCTTTTTTAGTAATATCTGGAAGGGGAATACATGTTAAAGTTTGCGTTTCATGAAAAGACTTGGGAGGAGATAAAAGAGTTATCCCGCTCTCCTAACAGCGTTGTCATTCTGCCACTCGGAACTGTAGAACAGCACGGTCCTCACTTGCCGCTAGGGACTGACACCTTTATCCTAGAGGGTATAATCGTAGAAGGCTGTAAAAAAAGCCGGTATAAAAACCATATATTAATCCTGCCCGCAATACCTTACGGCTTCTCCCACCTTCACGCTCGTTTCCCCGGGACAATCTCTATCGATGATACTTTATTGAAAGAGTTTATCTATACTGTCGGAGAATCAGTGTTGGTCATGGGCTTCAAGAAATTACTTTTAATCTCTTGGCATGGAGGCCACCACTCTATAATGCATGACGTCGCTTATCGACTTAAAAAGAAATTTAGAGATTCTATCGTGGTCTACGCATCTATCATAGAGATGGTCTTCGATAAAGTTAAAGACCTGCTTGAAGGACCCGTTTACCACGCTGACGATTTAGAAACTTCTCTAATGCTAGCTTTAAACCAGAGGGTACTCTTGCAAAAGGCTGTTAGAGATGGGAAAACGAGCTACCTTAACAACTATGTTTCACTAGATTTCAAGAGAAAATCCAAAGTGAAGGTACCGGTTGCAATCGATGAATTCACTCAAAGTGGCGTGATTGGAGATCCTACCAAGGCTTCACGAGATAAAGGCGCTAAAATACTCGAGATAATCACTAATGAATTATCGAAACTATTAGAAACTATTTCGGGTTTTTGACATGTCGCAGTTTATATACTTGAATTGTATGACTTTACGTAAAATAATCATGTTAGTTGGGGGTGGAGTATGCCCAAGTTGAGGGTATATACGTTATGTATTTTCGGCATGGGGACAGCTCTTCTGTTGAGAATGCTTGTAGAAACCGCTCTAAAAGAGCTCGGCATAGACGCTGAAGTTACAACTACAAATCTAACCGCTATAAGCGGTTTAGTCGCGTCTGGAAATGTGGATCTTATAGTCGCGCAGGCCGATCTAGAACCGCAGTTAAGCCAGTATAACGTGCCGACTATTTTCGTGAAGAATTTCACTGATAAAGAAGGGCTTAAAGAAGAGATTAAAAAAGTACTTAACCTTAGCTAAAACAATACTAAATTCTTTATTGTTTTTAAATAATGCTCGACCGAAAAACGCTAGTAGTTTATAGTTATATTGTATATCAAAATTAGGTGAAAAAGAAGAT
>JALURF010000160.1:327-2772 GCA_027017165.1 Thermofilaceae archaeon | reverse complement strand
ACTTTAAAAAGTCTAGATACGGGCTCGCCGCTCCTATTGGTTATACAGTTGGGATTTATACATTTAAGAATATTTACAATCTCATTAGGAACTTCAACTCTTCTCTTGGTTACCACCTCGTAGTTTCTCACTATGTTTATAGTGGCTGTAGGCGCTATCAACGCTATCTTGTCCACTTCGCTCGGTTTTAAGAATTTCCCCTCGATCTTGACTATATCTTTCTTGCCGAGTTTTTTACTCTCCACGTTCATGACCACGGCTATCGTAAAGCCTTCCTCGCCCGTCAAACCTAAAATTTTTAGAACGGTTAAGGCTTTTCCCGCTAGTATGTGGTCTATTACCGTTCCTTCACGAATTTTTCTAACTAAAAGTTCTCTTTCCATTCTCAACCCCTCACTATCAGCTTGAGGAGAGCCATACGTACGGGAACTCCAAGAGCCGCTTGCTCGAAGTACTTTGCAAACCTCGTTTTATCGACTTTTAAGTCTATTTCGCCCACTTTGGGAAGCGGGTGTAGGATTACTAGATCATCTTTAGCCTCTTTTAGAGTCTCTAGGGTTATTCTATAGCTTCCCCGAACTTTCTCGTACTCCGCCGGGTCAGGGAATCTCTCTTTCTGTATTCGAGTAACGTATAACACGTCCAGTTCCGAAATACAGTCTTCCAGCTTGGTTATCTCTATAAAGTTTATTTTTACATGTTTTAAGTACTCCATGACTTCCGGCCTTATCCTAAGCTCGGGCGGCGAAATTAGGTAAAGCTTTTTAGGTTTAAAGAGGGTTAAACCCAGGATAAGCGAGGTCGCCGCTCTACCGTACTTTAAATCGCCCATTACAGCCACGTTCAGCCCGTCGATACCGCCTTTAAACGTGTATATGGAATAGAGATCGATCATAGCTTGAGTAGGATGGTGCTTCCTGCCGTCTCCAGCGTTTATCACTGGCGACTCTGCGATTTCCGCAGCGAACTTCGCCGTGCCCTCTATTCTATGCCTAATCACTATTACATCCGCGTAAGCATCCAGCATTTTTACAGTATCCGCGATGTTCTCCCCTTTCGCAATAGAACTCCTCTCAATCTCCCCCAAATCTATATACGAGCCTCCCAGTCTCAGAATAGACGTTTGAAAGCTGAGCCTCGTACGAGTGCTGGGCTCGAAAAACGCTGTAGCCAGTACAAACCCCTTCAGCTCTTCTGAGTACTTTAACGGGTCGGCTCTAATATCGTCGGCGACTCTAAACAGAGTTTCAAGCTCGTCCCTTTTAAAATCTAATATTGAGAGAACATCTCTACCCTTAAACCCCATTCTCACAACCCTCCAATAAGTCTTTTAATGTAATAAGAGAGTAAAGCTTAACCCCGGCCTCACGGAGGGCCTCCCTAGCCCCCTCCAGCCGGTCTACAACTACTAGAGATTCTTCGACGATAAGTCCCGCGGACCTCAACATTCTTACTGCGCGTAAAATGCTGGATCCCGTAGTGGCTACATCGTCTAGTACGAGGACTTTTGCGCCCGGCTCGAAATCCCCCTCGATTATTTTTCCAGTACCGTGCTCCTTTCTCTCTTTTCTCACATATATAAGCTTCTTCTCCATCTCATACGCCACTGCCGTAGCCAGAGGAAGCCCTCCGACGGCGATCCCGCAGATGAAATCGAAATCTAGCCTATTAGCAAACTTGGCCATAGCGTGCGTTATCTCCTTGAAGGCTTGAGGATATGAGGGTAGCTTCCTCAAATCTACGTAGACTCTACTCTTCCTTCCCGAAGACAATATGAATTCTCCTGTCTGTACCGCGCCTATGCGTTTAAGCACGTCCACCACGTTCATATTCCATCACCTGAGATTTAGCAATATTTATTGCCACTTGTCTAGGCTTATGACTCATAGTTATAGCCCTGCCCACGATTTCAAAATCCGCGCCCATTCTAAGAGCAGAGCCTGGAGACGGGCCCTGAGCTCCTATGCCCGGCGATATTATGAGCATTTTCTTTCCAAGCTTCGCTCTAGCGCTCCTAATCTTATCTTGCTCTGTTGCCCCTACTATTACTCCATCGACATGGAGAGTTAAAGCGTACTCTAGTAGCGTCTGGAATAGTTCATTGAAAAGCTTGCAGCCTCGATGACTCATATATACGACACCGAATATTTGGTGTTCGAGTTTTCTAGCTTTATCTACTACTGGTTCATAGCCCATTGGAAAGAGGTGAATTATAGAGCCTTTAAAGCCTAGCGCTGAGAGTTGTTCTATCTCCTCCGAGACCACCGCTGGTATATCCGCCAGCTTAAAATCGGCTAAGAAGTACAGCTCGTCTTCAAACCGATGTACCAGTTTAGAAATTCCCTCTAGTCCTGTCTTGAGAAGGGCTGGCAGTCCTATCTTCGCTCCGGCAACTATATCGCTTATTTCTTCTAGAACGTAATTCCACCATTTAAAGGGTTCTCG
>JALURF010000160.1:0-317 GCA_027017165.1 Thermofilaceae archaeon | reverse complement strand
CGGGTGGGTGGAAATCTAAGGCAACTATTATTCTAGACTTATTTCCGATATTCAATAAATCCGGGCTCAAAAGCCCGCTTTTGAAAACTATTCTAGGTTATTTAAAATTTACTTTTAAAAAGAGAGCTGAGGTCAGAGTATAGACTCAGAGAGAATGAGAGAGAAAAGTGTAAAGGCTATAAAGTGCAGAAGCATTATTTGGATTTCCCACATTACCGGTAGTTGGAAAAGCAGGTTTACTATTGCTGAGGCCGCTAGGAAGATTATTGGAAACGAATATATCATTATTATAAGAGGTATTAGGAGGGTTTTACCTT
>JALURF010000159.1 GCA_027017165.1 Thermofilaceae archaeon | reverse complement strand
CTTCTTTTCAATACATCTTATCCAGGACTCTGGAACCTCCAATACGCTACCATCCTCAAACTTTTCAACCTCAATCATACAAACCCCCATAAATGCATTCACCAAACAATATAAGTTAAACTAAAACAAGAAAATAAAACAACGCTATTAGACCAGTAGTACTTGCAGAGCATCTTTATGACCTGCGCGAGCATCACTTCTCCATGAACTATAAGCGCCAAGCAGAAATATAAGCCATACCATTTAACACCAAGAGCGAAAAACAATCAAAACCCAAAAACCAGAACTAGAAGACAAACAATCAACATTTTACCACCACAAACCCCCAACTCCCGACAAACAACCCCAAACAATATAGCGAGAAACAAGATAAACAACTCTAACCCCCAACCAAACTAAACAACCCCAAGACCAATCCACACAAATACTTATCACCCGAATAACCTCCAAACCACATAAACAAAAACCCGAGAAAATAATCACAACAACACACCCCCAACAGAAAGACTTATATCTACCCACGATTTTAAAAAACGCACAAACCAACAAGAGTGAAAACATGTCAGCACAGGAAGGGCAGATCCTTGTGGGACAAAAGAGCGTAATGAATTATGTGCTTGCTACTGTGATTCAGTTTCATCAGGGTGCGAAGCGGGTTGTTATTAAGGCGCGTGGTAGGGCTATTTCGAAGGCTGTGGATACTGCGGAGATTGTGCGGACGAGGTTTTTGAAGGATCAGGTTGATATTGCTGATGTTAAGATTGACAGTGAGGTTGTCGGTGAGCCTGGTAAGCAGCGTACTGTGTCGACTATCGAGATTGTGTTGGAAAAGAAGGAGGAGTAAAGCCGGCTTGTATTTTATTTTTTGTTCCTTTTTATCTTGTAGGTAGTTTGGTTTTGTAGTTGGTTGGATTTTGTTGATGATTGTGTCGGTTTTGTGTGTGTTGTGTATTGGGTTTGTGTTAGTGTTTGTGTGTCACGTGTTTCATGGTTGTGACGGGGACTGGTTCCCATCCTGCTTGTTCTGCTGTTTTTCGGATTTTGTTGATGGGTTGTGTGGTGTCGAATTGGTAGTTGTAGATTTTTCCGGGTTTTAGGTTTTCTTTTATGCCGTAGGTTATGGAGTATTCTCGTGTGAATAGTATTTTTCCTCTGAAGAATGTTCTGTTATAGTTTATGTGTATGATGGGTTCTAGGCCTTTGGCTCCGGTTTGCCATTCGATTGTTCCTGTTTCTTCTAGGTAGCGTAGGGATTTTCGGGTGTCGTCGAGGAGCATGTAGACTTTGTACCATTTGCTGAATCGGTTTTTGCTGAAGATTCCGTACCATTTTGCGTCGGCGAGTTTCCATTCTAGGATTAGGTCGCATTTTCCGCTTTTGTCTGGTTTGATTTCGTAGGGGAGGTCGTCTCGGTTTAGGGCGAGGAGTCTGTGGTAGAGTTCTTCTTTGGGTATTGCCCATGGTTTGGCGTGTTTTCCGCCGAGGTATTCTCTGAAGCCGAGGGCTTTTAGTGCGAAATATATTCCGGCTATTCCCGATGCGAGCCCTAGAATTAGGGCTATGAAGTCCCAGAGCATTTAAACACTGTGTCTCTTATCAGGATATATAAGCCTTTCGTAGGTTTCCGTTAGAATTACGGGTCCGTTTCCTGTAGAAAGCTCTTCTTTCGTCAGAAAATGATTTTAAATATAAGATTGGTTTTGACTATAAAGCCAATGTTCTCTAACACTAACTGGAAACAGTAGCATAAATGGAAAGAGCGTTATAAGTCGAGGTGTTCGTTAATTCATCTTTTAAGTGCGGTTGTAGCTATTTCTAAGTAAAGTTTACGCGTACCGCTAAGCTTGTAGAATTTTCAAGAGTTTCTAAGTATTCTCTTTCTCTTTCATTGCAGTCTTCTCTTCTCCATTTACAGATATGGATCGGATAGCCGAAAAATTCGAGTAGTCGAGTGTCTTCCTCTTCCGCGGGCTCGAGATCTTTTGCTAGCTCGATAGTGTTAAGAATTTTATAACCCATATGAATCCAGAACTCTATTGCTGCTCGATCCTGTGGAAGCACTATTATAAACACCGCTGAAGATCGCTCCCTCAACGTATTCTTCAGCTTTTTCAACGAGTTTCTTACCAATTCCCATGCTTCAATATTGGGAACGACGTAGAGCTCTTCCAATCAGTAAGCTCCTTTCCTCTCTGAAATACGGATAAATCTTACCGGTTTTCCTTCTAAAAAGCTATAAATATACGGTCTTTTTCAAGAAATTCCTCGACTTCCCCTTTATATTCTTCGATGCTACGAGGAGGCAATCCCTGCCGAGTTCTCAATTCTTTAAAAAATCCATAATAGAGGGCGAGCACAGCCTCTAGATCCTCTCGAGCAGCGGGGCTTATGATTAGCCGCACTATAGACACCCTGCCATCTATAACTATAGCTGAAGTTAAAGATAATATCTAGTTCTTATGAGGAATAGGATACCGGTTTGAGGCATATTTATTAATAACTCCCCTTTCATATATCAGGACCAACCAAGATGAAGGTGACGGGAATGGGTGTTCACCTTTGGCGCGACTGAAGGCGCCCAAGAGCTTGTGAAAAAGAGCGATTATGAAAGGCTTATAAACGAATTCGGAGCTAAGTCTATTGACGATGAGATAATTTCGAGTTTTAGAAAACCTCATAAATTCCTTTTAATGAAGCTCTTCTACGCCCATAGAGACTTAGACCTATACCTGAAAGAACGGCTGAATGGCAGACCGGTATCTATAGTATCCGGGCGTGGGCCCTCCAACTATATGCATATAGGACACTTGGTAATATTCGAGTTTGTCAAATGGCTACAGGACGAGCTTGACGCGGAGGTCTATATACCGCTTTCTGATGACGAGAAGTACGTATTCGGGAAAGTGAAGAGCTTGGATCAAGCGTATACTTACGCTGTTGATAATGCTCTAGACCTTATAGCTCTTGGCTTTAAAGAAGGCAAAACCTTTTTCTTCGTATCAACGCGGCTAAGCGAGATATACGAGCTCTCAGTCACCCTTTCTCGATACCTAACATTTAACACTGTTCGGGCCACTTTCGGGCTGGAAGGCGAGGGAGTCAACTCGGGAGTGGTGTTCTATGCCGCGGTTCAAGCGGCTCACATACTTTTACCCACAGCTAAAAAAGGCTTATTCGTCTTAGTCCCCATCGCTATGGACCAAGACCCATATATGCGCTTAACCAGAGATATCGCAGTAAAGGCCGGCTTTAAAAAACCCGCGGCAGTATACTCCAAATACATCTCGGGGCTCACGCGGGAACCCATGTCCGCCTCTAAGCCTGAGACCTCGGTCTTCCTAATCGACAGCGAAGAGGATGTCAGAAAAAAGATCTGGACCGCCTTCACAGGGGGTCGTCCCACAGTCGAGGAGCAGAGGAAATTTGGCGGGAATCCCGATATATGCGTGGTCTACGAATGGCTTAAAGTTTTCATTTTCAAAGATTTAAAGACTATGGATGAGCACGCGCGTAAATGTAGGAGCGGCGAGCTGTTATGCGGCGAATGTAAGCGCATGCTTGCAGATGGGCTCATAAAAAAACTAGCAGAGCATAAAGCTAGGAAGAAGCAAGCATTAAAGGTGATCGATCGCTTTTTCCTACACGAGATCGAAATACCCGAGGAAATAATTAAACTGCTTGAATAACCTTATTTTTGTCTCGACTCCCCTCTATTCCATTTTATATAATAAGGCTAAAGCCAGAATCACTAGCAGCAACAGAATTAACGCCGTGTAGCGATGTTCATCATGTGAAATCGTAACAACGATTTTAGCGGCCTTATCTACCTCTACCCTTAACAATCCTCCCTCGTCAGTTTTCAGAACTTGCGGTATCTCGTTGACATATACGTTGAGCGGGGAGTTTTCATAAGGGGTATCGATGGTTAATATACCTTTGTCCCTTATTTTAAATTCTACTCTTCCATCGCTGTAATCATCGTCGATAACAGCTAAATCCGTAACTGGCTGTATTGATAACAATGATTGATTTTTCTTAAATATTTCAAGAGTGGTGGAATTTAGAATTATCTTATACTCGTAATCTCTGTGTACGATGCTAAGAGATATATAATTTATTTACTCGGGAAGATTTGACTTTAAATTTAAAATATCGCTCGCTGGATCATAGCCTATAATGTTTCTTATCAGAATGTCTATGTATAGCGCGGCGGTCCACGCAAAGAAGTATGCCCCGGTAGGCTCTCCTGTCTCGGGATCGTATCTTTCCCTAGGGACATTGTTTCGAGCTATAAGTTTAAGAGTTTCATATGCGAGCTGTGTGGCTAGCTCGCTATAGCCGTAGTTATAAAGTCCTTGGATTACAAGCCAGTTTGAAGCTATCCAGACAGATCCTCTCCAATAACCTTGTGGAGAATCATCGTAGAACGGGTAGCCTTCTCTCTTAGAGACCGTTCTTAGAGGATGAGGCGCCCAAAACTCCTCGCTGTTCGTTAAGTACTTGTTCACTATTTTATCAGCCCGCTCTTTAGTCGTGACTCCCGCCCATAAAGGCCAGAAATTTATTATAGTTCGAATTTTGAAGATTTTACCTTCTCCCTCAGGATAACGAGAGTTTCTTATCATAACGTTAGCGTATGTCTCAGCCTGGGGATCGTATAGTCTCTCGTTTATCAGCTGCCTAGTTTCATCGGCTTTTCTCCGCCATTTTTCAGCTTCTCCGTATAAGCCGAGAGCTTCAGCCATTTTAGATAGAGTTACTTGGTCTAGGTAGAGCCAACAGTTTAAATCTACGGCATCGTATAGGTATGCTCCCAAATCCCATGCAGGCAGGTTATCTAGACCTGAATCGCCTCCTGAAGGCCATTCGCATAAACCGTCGCGGTCTAAGTCTTGTTCCCTATACCACCATTCATTAAATTC
Source organism: Thermofilaceae archaeon (assembly GCA_027017165.1). Lineage (GTDB taxonomy): Archaea > Thermoproteota > Thermoprotei > Thermofilales > B69-G16 > B69-G16. The sequence continues at coordinate 3,818 of JALURF010000159.1, read as the reverse complement.
TTTAAAAGCACGATAACATTCTGCAAGAAACTCTCTGTCGCCTGTCTGTAAGTAGAGCCAGTAAGCTGTTAAGGTTAGAATGCCGGGCGGTTGGGTATTAGGGGAGTTTTCTTTAGGCCATATTTGGTCTATCCATATTTCTCTGTGAATTTTACCATCCTTACGCTGTAACTCGATGAACTGTCTTATCTGGTTTTTAGCCATCTCCGGGTCGTAGTAGCGGAGAGCTAGAGCGTGGAAGGCGGAATCCCAAAGCCATACTCCTCGCGCGTAGCCGCCTACCGGCCAGGGATTCCAGGATTTACTAGGAGTTATCATTTCGTATCTCCAGTAACTCCACGGCTGATAAGTATTATACCACAATGTAAACCAGGACATATAGTACATCCTTTCTATTTCCGAATCGCTACATTTTAGCTGAGGCACTGAGCTTAAATACTCATTTATAGCTTGAGTTGCCGATTTTAAAGCCGACCTTGGATTTTCTAAAACCGGGTCCGCGTGGCTGAGGGATTCCTCCCATCCTTCGTAAGATAAAGCTATCACTATATAAAACTCGGTTCTATCAGTCAAGGATGTCTTGTACCCTATTCCTGCAACTAGGGCTTTCGAATACGAATCCCCTTTATCGAAACCATTTAAGAGAGAATCGTCCTGAAAATCTTGTACGAGTTTATCGTATTCTTCATATACTCCGTGAGAATAGCTTTCTCCGAGACCGATGATTTTTAAGATCCAATAATGGTCGTATATAGCGTGTTGTTTATACAAAATAGAATCTCTACCCGTATCATAAGATACAAGGTGCTCAAAAGCCTTACTGGAGCCGCTAGTATAAACGCAAACTGTAACATCTCTTCTCTTCTGCTCTAGGTTTCTCAAAATAACCTTAGCTACTATAACATTGGGAGAGACGAAAGATTCCACGATTTTCAGAGTCATGTTATTTGAAGTTTTGAAAGTAACTTCAACTCTGTCAGGTCTCCAAACGTAGTTGGTTAAATTGCCACTAGCCATTACATTGCCGTTTTCATCTTTTATGAGCAAGCATGCCAGCTCTCTCGATAACGGTTCAAGAGCTTGGAAATCGGTGAATTTCGGATAACAGAGAGAGCCTATACCGAGTGGAATCTCCTCGTATTTATTGCTAGGGAATACTTCAATCCAGTAGTGGGCCCCCCTATAGCTCAAAAAATCCACATCCTTACTTTCGACGGCTAAAAGTTCACAATAATCCATAGCCGTTAAAGCCCCTACAGAATATGGGAGCTTAGCGGGCGAGAACGTCAGGGATAATGTCAATAGAAGGACTACACTAAACTTTAATTCCATAATTACCCTCTAGCACAAGAGTATATAGAATTTTTCCACCTCAATAACCTATGCGCGGGTTTACGATGTTTAACGGCTTTTCTCCTCTGAGGTATCTAGCCACATTCTCCGCGGCAAATCTTAAACAACGTTCTCTCGACTTTCTCGTCCATCCAGCCTTATGAGAGGTCGCTATCACATTGGGTAACTCGTGGATTTTCTTTGTGGAAGGCGCTTCTTCGCTAGGCGGGTAAACCCACCAAACATCTATACCAGCGCCAGCTATCCAACCCTGCGTGAGAGCTTTATAAAGAGCTTCTTCATCAACCACTGGTCCCCGACCGACGTTAATCAGGTATGCGGTTTTCTTCATGGCTTTTAACTCTTTCTCTCCTATCAATCCTCTAGTCTCGGCGGTGAGGGGGAGGCAGAGGACTACGAAATCGGCCTGGTTTAAAACCTTTAATAAATCCTTTCTCCCGCCCACGAAATCGGCATAAGGATCCTTGGGAAGTGGATTTTTCTTTATAGCAAGTACCCGCATATTAAGAGCCTTAGCTATTCTAGCTATCTCCCTCCCTATGTGACCATAGCCTATAATTCCTATAGTTTTCCCCTCTAAATCCGAGAGCATATACTCTTCGGTATGCCTTCTCCACACTCCCTGCTTTAGCTCTCTATCCTCTTCTACAATTCTCTTGGCTAATGCAAGCATGAGAGCCATAGCGTGTTCAGCTACGGCCCTAGCGTTACACCCTTTAGACGACGCCACTATTATGCCCCGGCGCGCAAGTAGTTCTAAATTTAAGCCGTTAACGCCCGCGGCGGGGGATTGAACAAATTTTAATTTTCTAGCTTTTTCTATCGCCTCGTTGGGTAATCTAAAAGCTATAGCAACCTCCGCAACCTCTATACCCCTATACGGATTCGGAGGATTTTTAAGATAATTTATCTCTGCTAAAGAGCCGAGTATTTCTTCTACAATTTTCTTTTCCCATTTTGAAAGTCTTAGAGCTATAAAGACACGTGGAGGCACGTTTGGTAATCTAGGCTATGGATTATTTAAACTCGGCGCTAAAGTAATTTAGTTTTTCAGAATTATTCTAGGTGATGTGGTATCTCGACCTAGCAAACAAAATTGTAGAAACTGGAGTTAAACGAGGAGCCGAGTACGTCGATGTTAGAATAGAACTCTCCAAGTTAGCGTCTATAAGGATTTCCCGTGGTCAGGTAGAAGAAGCCGTTTTTCGCTCACTCGGAGGGGCCGGGATAAGAGTACTCTATAAAGGATCTTGGGGTTTCGCATCTACGGAGGATATTTCCTCGGATTCGCTATTTCCCGCTCTTGATGCAGCTCTTTCAATGGCGAAAACTTCGGCAGAAAAGAGGAAGGAGAAAAGTAAGGTGAAGAGTTTCGGATGCATTAAAGAGAAAGTCCGTGCTCATGTAAAGATAAGTCCTCCAGAAGTTCCGGTAGAGGAGAAGATATCCTTAATGCTAGATGCTGATGAGAGATTAAGGTCAGATGATAGGATAAAAGATGATAGAGTTTCCTATTTAGACGAGGTCTTTAAAAGATATTATGCGAATAGTGAGGGGTCAGAGATTGTAATAGAGGGGGCTAGAGTTAGAGCAGTTATTTACGCCGCAGCTGTCAGCGCTGGAGTTATCACGCCCGCATTGGATGTAATAGCGCAGACCGGGGGTTTCGAAATATTTAGAAAAAGGAATCCAGCAAGCCTAGCAGAATCTGTGGCGGAGAGAGCAATTAAACTTCTTAAAGCCCCTGTACCTAAGGGAGGAGTTACTACCGCCGTGCTAGATAACGATCTTCTCGGGCTAATAGTACACGAAGCCTTCGGACATACAGCTGAAGCAGATCTTGTGTTGAGCGGCACGGTCTTAACGGGCAAGATAGGCGAGAAAGTGGCGTCAGAACTAGTCACAATAATAGACTCGCCGGGTCCTGAATACGCCTTTGGCTGGACGCCCTATGATGATGAGGGAGTAAAGGCTAGAGACGTCATCATAGTCGAGAATGGAGTTTTGAAGGAATATATGCATACGCGGGAAACGGCTGCTATAATGGGGGTAGAGCCCACGGGGAACGGGAGAGCCGAGAGTTACAGCTACGCTCCATTGGTAAGGATGAGGAATACTTACATGGCGCCCGGCGACTGGAGTCCAGAAGAGATTATAGCCGAGACTAGGGAAGGGTTATATTTGAAGAAGGGGCTTCACGGGCAAGCAGATGCTAACGGCGAGTTTATGTTCGCGGTTCAGGAAGCCTGGGAGATAAGGAACGGTGAGTTAATTAGGCCTTTTAGAGGTGTAGCGGTATCCGGTAATGCGATCGACGTATTGAGGAGTGTTGATGCTGTGGGAAAGGATTTAATTATAGAGTCTCCCGGGTTCTGCGGTAAAATGCAATCAGTTCCAGTAGATGGAGGCGGCCCCCACGTTAGATGCAAGATTATAATAGGTGGTAGATGATGGAGTTATTAGAC
>JALURF010000158.1 GCA_027017165.1 Thermofilaceae archaeon | reverse complement strand
TTTCTAACGAGGAAATACTTAGAATTTTGAATAATTTATCTGGAGAAGTTCTTGAAATTAAAAGATATTTGAAAAATCTTACAAGTCGCCTGGAGCATTTCGTGGTTAAAGTGCCTTCTTTAGCAGGAGCTCTCTCCAAGTATTCCATAACTCCTATAAACAATCTACGAGAAGCCGTCGACTATCTGAATTTAAATGAGATAGTCATTTTCTTAGATACAGGATTACCTCTTGAATCTTACCCATTTCCCGTGGATGAGAAAAAAACTGGAATATTAATGGAGATTTACCGTTCGACTAAAGAATTACTTGGAGATAAAATACGAGGCGTGACTCTCCTCATGCCCGAGGAAACTACGACCATTTACGAGGTAAAAGTTGATAATAGAAGTTTTTATATAGCTTATAAAGTTAAAGCAGGAATTGAGGAAAGTCTTCTCGATTTACAGCGATCTGTATTAGAGGAGTATGTTAAGAAGAGAATTAGAGAATTAAGCAGGTAGAGATAAGCCTAAAAGCGAGTATATCAAACTTACTCCTTCTTCACTTGAGAAAAGAGGAGGTTCCCAATCCTCTATCACCTTCAATCTCTCAACTTCCACATGTTTACCCGTTTTACGATCTACTGCTTTTATGATATGAGCTTTTTTGTATATCAGCACGCCTCTACGCTGCCATGCGGGCACATCGTTCACATTAACTTTTAAAAAATTGAATATTATCTCACGTCTATCTTGGTATTTTAAACCTTCTAGTTTTTTAGCGGCTTCTCGAGGCGTATATCCCTTCTTCAGTAGTGCATAATATGCGTACGAATTCACGCAGTTTCTCCACGCTTCATTTTGACGCCATTGAAGATAACCCGGAATCTCTTCTTTAACTATGGGGATAACTCTCGCATCAAAAGATACGGTGAAACTGCGGCCTGTACGGGAGATTAGTAGTAGCGTAAATTTGCTAGAGATTATCGAAGGGATTATAGATAGTATTTTCTCGAGCCTTCGGTTAAAGGGAAGTTCTGAAACAAAAATGTAATTTATTTCATCTGAGAATACATAGATGAGAGCTGGATTAAATCCTTCCTTATATATCTCTTTGGCAGAGGTAACCATAATCTCGGCAAAGTTTTTATCGAAAGGTTTTTGTAACTTCAGCTTTTCGCTTAATCCATGAAAGTTACGACCATCACACCTTACTATAACTGGTGTGCTGAGTGGAAGTTTTAGTTGAGAAAAAATTTCGTGTTCTTTATAGCTTTTAATGATCCGCTTCATACGGGTAGATATATCGGATTATCATCGGTTGAGATTCTATCTATGGTGTTAATTAATTGCCTAACATATTTAGGTAGGTTAAACATACCTAAATGCGCTTCTCCATCGTATAATCTTAGAGTACCCATAATTCGATTCTTTACCCTCTCTTCAATTTCTTTTTTCGTGAGGAGCAAGGGATCATATTTTTTGGATCCTAGAGTGAACGCCCATTCCTGTAAAAACACTGGCACAAAGATGCGATATAGTCTGGCTATAGGAAACACGGATTTCACAGTAGCGTATATTACAGCGTAAACATTTGATTCGGGAGCCATTTGGGTGGATTGAGTTACAAATATTCCGTCTTCTTTGAGGGCTCTAAAGACTAGTTGATAAAACTCCCTAGTATATAGGTACGTCGATGGGCTACCCTTCACAGGGTCTGTTAAGTCTATTATGATTACATCGTACTCGTTTTCATTCTCTTTAAGATATTCGCGGCCATCTTTAATCACGAGTTTTACTCTAGGATCGTCGAAAGATCCCTGATGCCACTCCGTCAAGTATTTACGGGCTACCTTTATCATTTCCTCGTCAATGTCGACCATAACCACTTCTTCTACCGTTTTATGCCTTAAAACTTCCCGTATCGTCGCTCCTTCACCACCTCCTAACACGAGAACTCTTCTAGGATAAGGGTGTAAGATCATGGAAGGATGTACCAAAGCTTCATGATATATCCATTCATCTCCTAGTGCTGACTGTATTTTTCCATCGATTATAAGCACTTTACCTCTAATGGGTATATCTACAATACTTATGGTTTGATACTTAGTTTTCCCCCAATAATGGACTCTCCTTATCGCGTAAACCGCCGCCTCTGTTTTGCCATACCATTCTACATGCCACATCCAGTCTAAACTCATAAAGGCACCAAAATATATTGCTTGAAATGGTAAATAAAATCTAGGTTAAAACTTCTCTCACGATTTTCTTTTTAGGCTCCCAATACCCATCATACTCCTTCTCTACGTTAAGCCCTCTCGTTATCTCCATTACAGTAATCCTCTTCGCTTTAAGCCTGTCTTTTAAAACTTCAAGCCCCTTCCAGGGATCTGTCTTGTCGCCACAGGTGAAGACATCTACAGCAGCATACCCATACTCCGGCCAAGTATGTATAGATATGTGGGATTCGGCTATTAAGACGTAGCCGCTAACCCCGTACGGTTTAAAGCGGTGAAAATTATAATTAATCACTGTGCTATTGGAAGCCGTAGCGGCTTCGAGAAGAGATTTCTTAATAGCATCTACATTATCAAGTGTATCACTGTCACACTCGAAAAGTTCCGCTATTATATGTTTCCCTAATCCCACCCCTACCCTCTTCATCTCTCCCCAGAAAGGAAGTTTTTACCCCTTATATACCCCCCTCCTATTTAAAGATTTTTATAGGTTACTAAATGATCATTAAAGTGAAATAACGGCACAATTAACCCGTCTCTACGCGAAAAATTTAAAATAGG
>JALURF010000157.1 GCA_027017165.1 Thermofilaceae archaeon | reverse complement strand
CATAGTCGTAATCCATCCACCTGTATATAGGTGCCACTTACCGTCAGCAGGATTACCGAATAACCATAATGGTGCCGCCTGGCTACTAGTCATATACATCCTATCTACAGTGAAGCCTATTTTCTCAAGCTGAGTGGCTACATAATCTCCAATCTGTTTTCTCTGATCCTCAGTTCTGATAATGAATTTAATCGTTACTGGTTTTCCATTGAAGTACCATTTTCCGTCCTGGAGAGTTGCACCGAGCTTCTCCATTTCTTCTGAAATTATTGCTTTGGCTTTCTCTAAGTCGTAAGCATACGCCATTTCTATCTGTTTAAGAGTATCAGCGTATCTGGCGGCGTCCGGGAACGTCGGTGATAGGGCCGTATATCTCGGGACGGCTAAGCCGCCCATGATCTCGCTGGCTATATAATCTCTATCAATCAGGTAATTCATAGCTTCTCTAATTCTAGGAACTGAGAACGGGTTGAGCTCTCCAGTAGCTGGGAAAGTTGGGCCAACAGGGTTAAACGTTAGGTCGTAGTATAGGCCATATGAAAAGGCGGTCCATATATCCGGGTTATCTCTAATTCTATCATAGCTGTCTATTCCTATATCTCTAAAGTAGACCTGTATTTCATTCTTTATGAGCATGTCGACGGCTGTCGTTTCATCCTTAGCTACGACAAAAGTTACTTCATCAACCCAAGGACCCCTAGGCGCTTCGGGCGCTGCAGGTACGGTGATCAGAAGAGGAAGGAGGAACAAGGTTGCGAGGAGTAGCGATAAAATTTTAGCGGTTTTTGTGGTATTTATTTTTTTGGACCACATACATTATCGTCTAGTACTAAAGTATATTTAAGTTTTTCTCAACTTTTACGTCTTTCTAATTTATGGAATTAACAACAGATATCTAGCTGACTAAAAATATTTTACTTGTCTCCCCAGGGCGCTTTTCACCTAAATATTTTAATTAAGGATATTATATTACAATGATGGTAAAACATTAGGATAGCTTTCAACATGGCTACGGCTTTTTAACATAATATACTCTAAATTCTAGATAATATGTACCGTTAAAGTTAGACCAGTATGCGCCGTGAGGTTTTTGATAAGCATAGGGTTGGGCCAGGATATTCTCATAAGGCTCACCAACCGATACATAGAATCTATGGGAGTATCCTCCCTTAGCCATATACACAGCCAGCCTGTAGGTCCCGTTGAAAAAAGCCGTAACTCGCACTACATGATCCTTCCAGTCATCCATAGTGGGCGTTGTAGGAGGATAGTATATATCCTCCCACAGCACGAGGAAATCCGCCGCGACATCTCCCCCCAAGGGTTGGAGATAGAACCTCCATATACCGTGGGGATCGTGCCACGTAAATACCCAATCTTCCTGTCCATTGGTCGGATTATAGACTATAACTATGGGAGAGTCTATAGGACGCTGGCTCCACGGCAGCCATCTATCTGAAATCGTATACTCATTTGTCCAGTGAAGAATCGGAGCTACACCTTCGACAACTAGTTGAGGCGGACTGGGGACTGCATAATCCCCATAGATTTTGTATTCTCCATCTAGGTAGTTGAAGACCACCCAGTGATGATCACCGCTATATATCCTGGCGAGAAGCGCTAATGGCTCTAATTCTCTCTCCAATGCCTGACGCAGTATTTTTCCATTAACATAGCTCAAAGTGATAACTCCTTCTGAAGAAGAGACTTCTATCAAATACTTAGTTTCGGGCTCTAGCGATCTCTTTAAAAACGTTCTATCCACGGTTACGATCTTTACCTCTCCCGGCTCCACAATAACTCCCGGAAGTTCCCTATAAAGAAATACAAGTCCGCTCGGATCTTTAATATAGATGCCAGTTAGGTTAATTCTTCTCTCGCCGATATTCCTAACATAGATACCTACCACTCCGAAGGGTGAAAGTCTAATATTTTCAGCCTTAAGTTTAGGCTCTATGCTATCCTCGTTTACCAAAGTCTCGCCTGTATAGCCGGTCACCCAAATATAGAGTAGAAGCGATGAAGCCACCGCTACTACTACGATAAGCAGTAAAGCTACTACCAGTGAAACTCCTAGCTTGCTCACCTGTACACCTCTAGGTAATTTATGTATTTTTGAAGAAATTATAGGTTTCTCTGAAATTTTACGGCTTAAGAGTTAACGTTGGAGGAGGCCATATTGCTAAGATTTCTTGACTAGGTAATACTTTGAAATTTCTGGTAGCGGATAATCCGAACAAAAGCTCTAATAGCCTAGGTTTAGCTGGCTTTAATTCTCTGATAGGCGTTTTTTCCGGAAGTCCAGCCAATTTTCTTGCTTCTTCCATGGCTTCTTCAAATGTACCTATATCGTCTATAAGACCTATCTTGAGCGCTCTACCAGCCGTATAGGGCCTACCGCTAAAAACTTCTTCACTTTTAATATTTCGATGCTTTAGTACTCTAGTTTTGAATATTTCGAAGAAATCTGTTACCATCTCTTCATATACTTTAACATCTTCTTCTCTCATTTCTCTAAATGGAGACCCTACATCTTTAAGCCTGCCTGACTTAAAAGTATAGACTTCAACGCCTAGCTTATCTAATAATCCTTTATAGTTTACCACTAGCGCGTACACGCCTATCGCGCCAGTTATGCTGCTATTACTCGCTATTATTCTATGAGCGGGGAGTATAGCCATATACGCGCCAGAAGTACCATAATCGGCCACATACGCGACAACAACCTTTTCTCTAGCTAACTTCTCTACAGCGAAATAGAGTGCTTCCGAAGCGGCGACTGAGCCTCCTGGGCTATTTACGTATAACACAACGGCTTTTATGGTAGGGTCGCGGCGCGCCCTGTCGATCATCTCTATGTAATCCTCGACTCCGAGAAGCGGGCCCAGAATGCTGTATCCAGACGATCTAAAAGCTAGAGGACCCTCAATTTTAATAAGAGCTATCTGATTTATCGACTCTAGACTTCCTTTAAAAAACTTGGGAAGCACGAATACGGCGGCTATTGAAGCTAAGGCTATGAAGAGGACTATAAAGACAACGGCTATTATCATCAACTCTTTTTTTCCTATCTTAACACCACCAATGGTAAACTCCATAGCTTTAACCCCTCACTTTTAAATTGAAAAATAAACAGTATATAATAATGTTATTATTTGCAAATTAGATATTTTGAATCTACGTGAAGTATTTAAGAAGTATTTTCATAGGTTTAATTGATGATGAGTACGGCGGGGTACAGATCAGTGAAGAACCCTATCTGATGCTGATTCTAGGTTACTCGTTAGCTAAAAACTTTCCGTTCTCATATATTAGTTCCCCATCGGCGTAAACTTTTCCCTTTCTCATATCTTTTATCATATCCCAGTGGATGCTCGATTTGTTCTGACTACCAGTTATCGGGTAACCGGCTCCAACGGCTATATGTAGAGTTCCGCCAATCTTCTCGTCAAACAAGATATTCCTTGTAAACCTTGTAATACTATAGTTTAATCCGAAGGCGAATTCTCCAACTCGTTTAGCTCCTTCATCAGTTTCCAGTATCTTCTTTAAATACTCGCCTTTTCTCAAAGCTTTAGCCTCTACGACAACTCCTTTCTCGAATTTGAGCTGAATACCCTCAACTACGATACCTCTCCATATAGCCGGATATTCAAAGTAAATCTCTCCTTCTACCGAGTCTTCGATAGGACCTGTGAAAACCTCGCCGCCCGGCATGTTTTTCTTACCATCATCGTTTATCCACTTTCTCCCATCAACCTTAACGGTTAAATCGGTCTTCTCGCCTATAACTCTAATCTCGGAAATCTTGCTCAACAAATCAACTATTTTCGCTTGTCTCTCAGCCTGTTCACGCCAAGCAGCCACTGGATCTTCCCTATCTACCATACAAGCCTTGTACACGAAATCTTCATAGTCGACGAGGCTCATCTCCGCTTCTTGAGCCAAAGCCTTCGTAGGATACGGCACTACATTCCATCTCAAACTACCTTCAGCGTCTCTCTTCATGAATATCTCCGTGAGCTCTCTATGAGCCGCCATCCTCTTCTTGATCTTCTCGGGATTCACAGTGCTGAGATATTTGGTATGCGTATAGGAAAGCACGCTAATTCTCACATCCGCTTTTTCCACCATTAACCTGCTTAATGGATTTACGAATTCGAGCTGTTCATCCTTCGCATATTTGTAAAACACTTCTTCTAACTCCTCTTCTCTAAAGTAAACCGCGGGGTTTCCTCCACTTTCTAAGATAGCTCTGACAAGCTCCTTGATTAACGGGAGAGCCGCATAAGATCCTGTAATAACGGCGAAATCTCCTTCTCGAACTTCGGTGGAGTATCGAATAACCAAGTCCGCCAGCCTACTAACCCTTGGATCGGGCATCTGCTCACCGTTTTGAAAACAATTAATTCTCTATTTATCTCTTGCTAATCAAAAAGTATTTAAATCGAGGGAAGGTTATAACATTGTTATGTCGAGGGTTGAATTTGAAGATATACAGAAGATCAAGCCGTCGGTACAGGTCGACATAAGAAAAGCCTTAGAAGTATACGCTAAAATTCTGAAAGAGGGAGTTGTAGACAAGCCAGTTGTTATAGATGGAGAATCCGGCGTGGTGTTAGAAGGACATGAGCTCTTTCAAGCCTTAGACCTTTTATCTCCTAAAAAAATACCAGTTCTTAAGGTAGACATTTCTAAGATCGAAATAGAGCTTATCGATCCTAGCTTAGGCTCGCCGAGAACTATAATAGAAGCGGGATTAGGAAAGCCTAAACTGCCACCGGGCAGTTTCAAAGCCAAAATCGGGGTCCCGGAGATCAATACGTCTCTAGAAGAGCTAGGCGTGTGGAGGAAAGCGGGTAGAGAGGATTTGAGGGTTTTTAACGATACCTTAGAGTTGCTGTATAAGAACTGGCCGACTCCTCTTGTTAGGCTGACCTCGTTTTCCACCGAGAAGAGGAGCGTATGGGCGAAACTAGAGGGTTTCAACCCGTTCAGCAATAGCGTTAAAGATAGGATCGGCTGGTCCATGATCATGGAGGCTCTGGAGAGGGGGGAGCTAAAGGAAATACTCTATGAGGCCACTTCGACCAACACGGGCATAGCTTTGGCATCTATAGCCAATATAATAGGGAAGAAAGCAAAGCTCTTCCTGCCGCAAACCATTCAAAAAGTAAGCGATACATTCTTGAAGATTTTAGGAGCGGAGGTCGTAAGAGCTCCCGTAAGCTTGACTGTAGAGGTTATCAAACAAGTTGATGAAGAAGCTAAAAAAATGGGAGCATCCCATTTAAATCAGTTTGAAAATGACGCGAACTTCAAAGTTCATCTAAAGTATACTGCTAAAGAGCTAGATGAACAGTTGAGAAGTATAGGGCTAAAACCAACTCACATAATAGGAGGTTTAGGAACCTCAGGCCATATGAGCGCAATCTCCATCTACTTTAAGAATAAATACGAAGATGTCAAGATCATCGGAGTCCAGCCCGCTCCTGAAGAAGTCATCCCGGGAATACGTAGAGTAGAAACGGGGATGAAGTGGATCCATTGGGTCGAATTTGACCAAATTATAGATGTCACGAGGAGGGAGGCTATAGAAGGGGCTTTAAGCATAGCTAGGAGCGAGGGGCTTTTAATAGGATTGAGTTCTGGAGCCGTAGTACACGCCTTTAAGAAGATAGCTAAGGAAGAGGGAGTCTACGTCTTAGTATTCCCCGATACTGGCTACAAGTACGCGGAACAATTTGAAGAATACTTTTCCACTGTCCGACAGTAAACTTTAAATTTAGCTAACTTTATAAGCTCACACTTATTTATCTACTCGATGGTCATAATAGGAGTTCTCCCAGTTCTCGTGTTGCTGGGAATAGCTATATTCGTGCTACTGGGCATACTCTCCGCGATATGGATTTTCATAGATGCTAGGAGAAGGAGAATAAGACCTTTAAGATGGCTACTGCTCGCCCTACTGCTAAGCGTTATAGGTTTATTCATATACTGGTTCTTCATTAGACGTAAAAGAAGGAGATAGAAATTCCCATATCCAACCGGAATTTTTTACAATCAATTATGAAATCGATACGAATATCATTGAGAATATACAGTCTACTTTATATGAGATGAAGTTTAAATTTGTCAAGTGTATAATTGATGAAACAAAATGTAAAAAATGTGGTTTCTGCGTCGAGGTCAATAGATGCTATAGTCCTGATCGATGTTCCGGATGTTTAAGTTGCTACTGGGCTTGTCCACATGAAGCCAGAATTCCTGTAGAAGACCGTCAAAAACGAGAAATCGTTGGAATAAGCATAGACGGAGTAGTCTATGAGTTCCCAGAGTACATCACGGTTAAACAAGCGCTAAAACTCGCAGGCTACGATTTCCCCCCTCAAACCGGAGATTTCTGCGAAATAGGAGGTTGCTGGTCGTGCGCAGTTATCGTAAATGGGAATCTTGAGAGGAGCTGTATAACTCCTATTACCGATGGCATGAGGATAGAAACAAATGTCGAAGATGTCGAGCCTTTAAGGATAATTCACGGTCCACAGCCGCACACCGTCGGAGGCAAGGCTACACCGTGGAACGAGAAGAAAAGAGGCAGGTACATAGAAGTAGCGATATGGACGGCTGGCTGTAACCTCCGCTGTCTTCAATGTCAAAACTACCACGTGACTTACGATAATACATCCTCTCCTCTAAGCCCCAGAGAAGCCGCCGAGATAATGACATATTATCGGCGTATCTATGGAGTCGACGGGCTCGCTATTAGCGGGGGAGAGCCAACCTTGAATAGGCGTTGGCTAATACAGTATTTTAAAGAATTGAAAAGGCTGAACCCGGACCCGGAGGCTAGATTTCACTTGGATAGCAATGGCACGATACTAACTCCTGATTATATAGATGAGCTGGTAGAGGCTGGTTGTAATAATATAGGAGTAGAGCCTAAAGGAGCCAGAGTCGAGACTTTTATGGAAATAACAGGGATGAGGGATAGAGAGCTTGCGGAGAAATACCTGCAGACGGCGTGGAACGCGGCTAGGTATATTGCGGATAATTATGCCGATAAAGTATACTTGGGAATAGGAATCCCCTATAATCCGGCGTTTATGAGCTTAGAGGAGATCCGCGAAATAGGCTATAAAATAGCTTCTATAGACCCCGAGATACAGGTTTGCGTCCTCGACTACTTCCCCACGTTTAGAAGGAGGGATATCAAACGCCCTCGCCCTATTCAAATGATTAAAGTAAAGAGAATTTTAAATGAGGCAGGCTTAAAACACGTAATAGTACAGACGAGTCTAGGCCATATAGGGCCTTAAGACGCGATTTTAGTTAATATCGCCGCTATGGCTATAGCCGAAAACGAGAATAGCAGAGCGCATATATTTGAAGAAGATTTTATAGTGAACGATAATTCCGACATTTTTACCCCGTTTACTCTAAACTCGAAAGTATAATTGCCCGGTTTTAACTTACCCAACTCATAAGTGTGTTTCTTAATGGTAATGACTTGTGCGGCGGGACCAGTCCATTCATACACCTCGGCATTAGCTATAAACCTATTATCTTTCCTCGATACAGTCCCCCAGGTGACGTTGAACCCGGCGTGTCTAAACGTGATAAAAACTGTTACGTTAACTTCGCTATCTGATACGCTCAGTTCCATTTTGATATCATCTTCACTGGGAGTATAGGGAATCCAACCCTCCATGATCTTCACGGGGTACACTGTGATTAAGATATCTTCCTCTAATGGACTAAAAGGTTTACTAGCCTTGCGGAAGATGATTTCCCGACAACACCCAGACTTTACCTCAACCTCCGTAGTATACCCCCCGTTAAACCCCATATCCGGCGGTAGTATACTCGCTATTCTTACTCCATAATTCAAAGGTAAACCGTTAAAACTAATTCTTATCTCAGCTATACATTGCTTAGCATACGTCTTATTGAGAAATCTTCCAGTAGCCATGGCATACAAAATTTCAAACGATCCATTTTTTGAAGGCTTCACGTATTGCTCGTAGACTACGGTGACGTTAAATTCTTTTGGCACTGGAGAAATAGTCCATTCGATTACTGGATAATTTCCTATTACTGTCTCGTATTTCCAATCGCTAATTCTCCATTTTACAGGCTTATCGTCTACGTATACTCTTATTGTATCCCAATCTACGTTATAGGGCACTGGAAAATACATCTTAACCTTGTGGAAATCTAATTTTTTAAAAGGATAAACTCCAACTACCTTGACTCTGAGAATATTATCAAAACCTATAATCTCTATTGAAATGTATTCTCTAGACATTATGAGGGTAGGTGTAGGTATTGGATTAGCTACAACGTATCCTCCGAGCGTTAAAGTCAATACACAAATTAACAAGAGTACTCTCATCATCGATACTTGATTAAACCTTCATTGATATTAATGGATAATTGTGTTCTAAAAATTGAACTTTAAACGATATTCTGCAAGTTATACCACCGGTTGAACGTAAAACTTGCAAGGTTAAAATGAGTTAAAGAACTTAGTGTTTTCCAAGTTTTTTAATCGCATCGATAAATACTTCGGGATTATTAGGGGTTACTGCATCTACCCCTATCTTGTAAAGATACTCTGCTTCCATCGGGTCATCGGTAGTACCAGCTATAACACCAATACCGTTTTCGTGAGCTTTCATAACTAACTCTTCATTTACATCCTCGGGTTTAGCAGGGTGAATGTAGTCAGCTTCAAACTCTTTAGCCAGCTCTATCG
>JALURF010000156.1 GCA_027017165.1 Thermofilaceae archaeon | reverse complement strand
GTTTATATAAATATATAGACCAGTGTTTAGCCGAGTCTAGATTCTAATGGGGGATGGTACGAGTTTGAAAAAGGTAGATGTTCTCAAACACGTGTTGGTGCCTCAACACATACTGCTGGACAGACAGGAAGCGAAGATGATCTTAAAAAAACTTAAGATACGTCCAAGCCAATTGCCTTGGATATTGACGTCTGATCCTGTTGTAAAAAGACTTGACGCTAAGCCGGGCGATATAATAATGATAATTAGGGAAAGCCCGACCGCGGGTAAAGTTGTGACATTTAGAGTGGTTATGCCGGGTTGATAGTTATGGGTAAGGTAAATAATCAGTTACCTGAAGATTACCCGTGGGTGTTGATAGAGTCCTTCATAAAAGAGAAGGGATTAATACGGCAGCACTTAGACTCCTATAATAACTTCATACAGAAAACTCTACAAGAGATTGTCGACGAGCAAGGTATTATTGAGACGAGCCAACCGGGGCTTTATGTTAAACTGGGGAAGATATACGTTGAGACTCCGCGAGCTAGAGAGGCTGATGGGTCTATCACCGAGATACTTCCTATGGAGGCTAGAATTAGAGATTTAACTTACGCGGCGCCGCTCTACTTAACCATGACGCTAGTAGTGGATGGGGAGAAGAGGGGGCCGGTTAAGGCTTATATCGGCGACCTTCCGATAATGGTAAAATCTGTCAAATGTCCGCTTTCTACGATGGATGAAAAAGAGTTGATAGAAGTTGGAGAGGATCCGAGAGACCCCGGAGGCTACTTTATAATTAACGGTTCAGAACGAGTCGTAGTTATTCAAGAAGATTTAGCTGTAAATAGAGTTCTAGTAGATGTAGGTGGCGCTAGTTCTAGCGTCACTCATACGGCTAAAGTTTTCTCCTCTACCGCTGCGTATAGAGTACCAGTTGTAGTGGAGCGGCAACGCGATGGCTTATTATATGTCTCGTTTCCAGCAGTACCTGGGAAAATACCGCTGGTTATTTTATTGAAGGCTTTAGGTTTAGAATCGGATAGGGAAATAGTCAACGCGATTACCGACGATGAGGAAATAGAAAGTGAATTAGTACCGTTACTGGTACAGGCCAGCAGTATAAGAACGACTGAAGAAGCTTTAGATTATATAGGGAATAGAGTAGCCATTGGACAGGCGAGAAGTCTTAGAATAGAGAAGGCCCAACAGATACTCGATAATTATTTACTACCTCATATAGGAAACCGTCCCGAGGATAGGAGGGCAAAAGCTTACTTTTTAGGCCAAATGGCTGAGAAACTTTTGGAATTAGCTTTAGGTAGGAGAAATCCGGACGATAAGGACCACTATGCTAACAAAAGGCTGAAATTGGCCGGACAGCTTATGGCGATGCAGTTCCGAGCAGCGTTTAAGCAGTTTGTGAAAGATCTGCGCTATCAATTGGAGCGTATGAAGAGCAGAAATAGGGAAATTAACTTAATAACGCTTGTAAGAGCGGATATTATAACAGACCGTTTAAAACACGCGCTTGCCACGGGTAACTGGGTTGGGGGTAGAACGGGGGTAAGTCAGGTTCTCGATAGGACCAACTATTTGTCAACGGTAAGCCATCTGAGGAGGGTTGTCTCGCCTCTGAGTAGGACGCAGCCTCACTTTGAGGCAAGAGAACTGCATCCTACTCAATGGGGCAGAATTTGTCCTGTCGAAAGTCCTGAGGGGCAGAATTGTGGTCTAGTTAAGAATCTTGCCCTATTAGCCTTACTTTCTATAGGCGTCGACGAGTCGGAAGTATATGACCTGCTTATAGGAAAATTGGATGTTATACCTATAATGAGTGCCAGAGAGCAGGGAATTAAAGGGTCTAAGGTATATTTGAATGGAAGGCTCATAGGAGTGCACAGAGATGGTGAAAAACTAGCTCAGATGATTAGGAGGTTAAGGCGAGAGGGTAGGATTAGCTATGAAATTAACGTAGCTCATTATAAAACGGAGTATATAGACGAGGTTTACGTAAACTGCGACGCTGGGCGTGTTCTAAGACCTTTAATCGTTGTGGAAAATGGAGAGGTGAAATTAAAGCCTATACACGTAGAGAAAGTTAGGCGAGGAGAGTGGAGCTGGAGTGATCTGGTCAAGAGAGGTATAATAGAATATTTAGATGCTGAAGAAGAGGAGAACGCTTATATTGCTCTTAGAATTGACGAGGTAACTCCGGAACATACGCATGTCGAAATTACGTCGGCAGCGATTCTCGGTGTAGTTGCATCTATTATCCCATATGCCGAGTATAATCAATCTCCTAGAAACTCTTACGAAGCGGCAATGGCTAAGCAAGCACTAGGTATCTCAAACCTCAACTACCTCTATAGGATGGACCCGAGAATGCATCTGCTTCATTATCCTCAAAAACCGCTGGTTAAGACGCGAGTAATGGATATCGCAAAACTGTATGAGCGTCCAGCAGGGCAGAACTTTATAGTGGCCGTGATAACAGGCGGCGGTTACAATATCCAAGACGCTATAGTTATAAATAAAGCATCCATAGAGAGGGGACTGGCTAGGTCAACGTTCTTTAGAACTTACGAGGCTGAGGAAAGGAAATATCCTGGCGGGCTTCGCGATGAGATTAGGATACCGCACGAAAACGTTGTAGGCTATAGATCGAGTGAAAGTTACATACACTTGGGAGAAGACGGTATCGCCGAGCCCGAATCAGAGGTTAAAGGCGGAGACGTGTTGATAGGTAAGGTGAGTCCACCAAGATTTTATGGAGCTTTCTACGAAATCCGTGCAGGAATTAAAGAAAGAGATACCTCGGTAAGCTTGAGGCACGGAGAGAAGGGCATAGTCGACCGAGTCGTAATAACTGACAACGCGGAGGGTAATAGGCTAGTGAAGGTTAGAGTTAGAGATTTAAGAATTCCCGAAATAGGCGATAAATTTGCGTCTAGACACGGCCAGAAAGGCGTTATCGGACTGATACTACCGCAAGAAGATATGCCATTTACTGAGGATGGCATAGTACCTGATCTACTGATAAATCCGCATGCAATTCCTTCACGAATGACCGTAGGACAGCTGCTGGAATCTCTAGCCGGGAAAGTTGCAGCTCTAGAGGGCAGAGTGATTGATGGCACACCGTTTGAGGGAGAGAAAGAAGAGGATCTTCGAAAGGCTTTGTTAAAACTAGGCTTTAGATCGGATGGAAAAGAAGTCATGTACAATGGAATTACTGGAGAAAAACTGGAAGCAGAGATATTTATAGGAATAGTGTATTATCAGAAGCTCCACCACCTCGTAGCGGATAAGATGCATGCTAGAGCTAGAGGACCCGTACAGATACTAACTCGCCAACCTACTGAAGGCAGAGCTAGAGAAGGAGGACTACGCTTTGGCGAAATGGAGAAAGACTGCTTAGTAGGACATGGAGCCGCGTTGTTATTGAAGGAACGTCTCCTCGAGGAATCGGATAAAACTATAGTATACGTATGTGAAAACTGTGGATTAATAGGGTATTATAACGCCAAGAGAGGACAGCCTACATGCCCGGTCTGCGGTGATAAAGCAAAACTTCATCCTGTCGAGATATCTTATGCCTTTAAGCTTCTTCTTCAAGAATTGATAAGCCTCGGCATATATCCCAAGCTCATCTTAAAAAGCAAGATGGAGGGATGAAAGATGTCTAATATAGAATTTCAGACTACGACTAGAATAGCTGCGATAAAATTCGGGCTGCTATCTCCTGATTTGATACGTAAAATGTCAGTAACGGCCATCGTCACATCAGACACCTACGACGAGGAAGGCATGCCTATAAGAGGAGGATTGATGGACAGAAGGCTGGGAACTATAGAGCCTGGAGTGCGATGCGAGACTTGCGGTAACTATACTGGTCAATGCCCGGGACATTTCGGGCATTTAGAGCTGGCGAGGCCCGTTATTCATCCAGAATTTGCGAAGAAGATCTACATCCTGCTGAGAGCCACTTGCCGTTATTGCGGAAGAATACTCCTTCCAGAGGAGGAAATTAAAAAGGAATTAGAGAAAAGGAAAAGACTAGAAAAGATTTGGATTCATTTTAAATATAGGCACGCTGAGAGAATAGCTAAAAAGGCTGCTAAAAACAGCGAATGTCCATACTGTCATGCTAAACAGTATAAAATAAAATTCGAGAAGCCTTATTCGTTTTATGAAGAAAGGGAAGAGGGCACGGCTATCAAACTCACGCCCAGCGATATTAGAGAACGGCTTGAGAAAATACGTGACGAGGATTTAGTCCTTCTTGGTATAGACCCAGAGTATGCTAGACCTGAGTGGACAGTCCTTACAGTCCTGCCAGTGCCGCCGATAACTGTTAGGCCGTCGATAACGTTGGAGACGGGAATAAGGTCGGAGGATGATTTAACCCACAAGCTTGGCGATATAATAAGAGTTAACCAAAGGCTTAAAGAAAGTATAGAGGCCGGAGCGCCGTCGCTAATTATAGATGATATGTGGGAGCTACTGCAGTATCACATAGCGACTTACTTTAATAATGAGCTTCCCGGAATTCCCCCGGCAAAGCACAAGTCGGGGCGTCCTCTCAGAACGTTAGCGCAGAGGTTAAAGGGGAAAGAAGGAAGGTTTAGAGGAAGCTTAGCTGGTAAACGTGTAGATTTCTCGGCAAGAACTGTCATTTCTCCGGATCCCAATCTTAGCATAAACGAGGTTGGAGTTCCTGAAGAAATAGCGAAAATACTCGTAATTCCGGAAAAAGTTACAGAATGGAATATAGAAGAGCTACGAAAGCTAGTTAAAAATGGCCCCTACAAACATCCTGGCGCCAACTATATTGTGCGCCCGGACGGGGCACGGGTAGATTTGAGGTATGTAAGAGATCTAGAAGCTTTAGCCGAGACGCTGGCGCCCGGCTATATAGTAGAGAGACATCTAAAAGATGGAGATGTAGTGCTCTTCAATAGACAGCCTTCTCTTCACAGAATGTCCATAATGGCTCACAAGGTAAAAGTTCTTCCCTACAAGACTTTCAGACTAAATCTACTCGTATGTCCTCCATACAACGCCGATTTTGACGGCGATGAGATGAACCTTCACGTACCTCAAAACGAAGAGGCACGGGCTGAGGCTAAGGTCCTAATGCTGGTTCAAGAACAGATATTATCCCCGAGGTACGGAGGACCGATAATTGGCGCGATTCATGATTACATCACCGGAGGATACATGATTACTAGGAAAGACTCGTTGTTAACTAAGGAGAAAGCGGCGACGTTGCTCTATGAGACTGGTTATGAAGGAGAAATGCCAGAACCCGCTATTTTAAAGCCTGGGGAAATGTGGACCGGAAAGCAGATTATTAGCATTTTCCTACCTCCGGATTTGGACTTTGAGGGTAAGTGTGCTATATGCGAAAAGTGCGATACCTGCCTATTCGAGGACTGTCCATACGATGCTTATCTTCTAATTAGGAAGGGTGAGATACTAGCGGGAGTTCTCGACAAAGCCTCCATAGGAGCTCAGAAGAGTGAAACACTTCTTCACGTGATAGTTAAGAAATACGGTACGGATAAGGCTAGGGAGATCATGGATACCATGTTTAAGACGTTTATCCTCTATTTAGATTTAAAAGGCTTCTCGATGAGCTTAGACAACCTAGACCTTCCCCAAGAAGCTCGTGAGGAGGTGGCAAAAGTTCTTTCCGAGGTGGAGAAAGAAGTGGATGAGATAATAAAGAAGGCTGCAAGAGGTGAGCTTCAGCCAAAACCCGGCATGACGCTTCGCGAATCTCTTGAAAATGAAATATTAAATGTACTTGAACGCGCAAGAGAGGAAGCTGGGAGAATCGCTAGCCGTTATCTAGGGCTTAATAACTCAGCAGTTTTGATGGCTAAGACTGGCGCTAGGGCAAATATACTTAACATTACTCAGATGACTGCGTGTCTAGGACAGCAATCGATTAGAGGCAAGAGAATTTCTCGAGGATACCTCGATAGACCACTACCGCATTTCAAGAGGGGGGATATAGGGCCTAGGGCCCGAGGCTTCGTTTACGGCAACTTTAAGGAGGGACTCTCGCCCACCGAATTCTTCTATCATGCAATGGCTGGCAGAGAAGGCTTAGTAGATACGGCAGTCAGAACGGCGCAGAGCGGATATATGTATAGAAGATTGGCGAATGCGCTCCAAGACTTGTACGTAGCTTATGATGGAAGCGTAAGGAGCGCTGAGGGGAGCGTTATTCAGTTGCGCTATGGAGAAGACGGCGTAGACCCAGCAAAAAGCTATCATGGACGCCCAATAAACTATGATCTAATTTTACAGAGAATAAAAAGTAGGAAGGTGAAATGATGGGCAGAAGAAAGGAGAAAAAGAAAAAAAGTTACAAGGAAGAAGTGAGAAACATAGTTTATTCATATTCGGATAAATTACCGGAAAATATTCTACAGGAGATAGAGACTATAGCGTTAAGAGAAAAACTTGAAAAAGACGAACTTCACGCCTTTATCGAGGAATGCGTGAAAGAATACAATAATGCCCTCGTAGAGCCGGGAGAAGCTGTAGGCATGGTAGCGGCCCAGTCTATAGGAGAACCGAGTACTCAAATGACTCTTAGAACATTCCATTTTGCAGGTGTAAGAGAGTTTAACATAACTTTAGGCTTGCCTAGGCTGATAGAGATCGTAGACGCTAGGAAAAGCCCGTCGACTCCGATTACTTATATCTACTTGGATGAAAAACACAGGTATGATGAGGAAAAGGCCAAAGAAGTAGCTAGGCGAATAGAGCTCACTACCATAGAGAACGTAGCCAGCGAATGGGAGCTCGACTACTTAACCTCTACTATAACAATAAGACTCGACCCTGAAATGCTGGCTGATAAAGGAGTAACCGCTAAAGACGTAGTTAAGGCTATAAATAAGATTAAAGGTAAGAAGGGCAAAGTGTGGATGGAGGATGAATATACCGTCATTTTCGAAACCGAAATAACAGATATGTCTAAACTGAAACGAATGCTCGATAGAGTAAAAGATTTGAGATTAAAGGGTATAAAGGGTATAAGAAAAATCATTTTAAGACCTGTAAAAACGGAAGATGGGAAAGTAGAATACATGTTAGTGGCCGAAGGCTCTAACTTCTCGGCGATTTTAGAAGTGGAAGGAGTAGACCCCACGCGTACCATAACCAATAATATAGTCGAGGTAGCAGAGGTTTTAGGTATAGAAGCGGCACGCCGAGTCATAATTAAGGAAATGCAAGAGGTCCTAAGTGAACAAGGGCTGGATGTGGATATAAGGCATATAATGCTCGTAGCAGATGCTATGACCTACACTGGTCAAGTAAGGCAGGTAGGGAGACACGGGGTTGCGGGCGAGAAGATAAGTCCTCTCGCCAGAGCCACATTCGAAGTTACCGTAAAACATTTAACAGATGCCGCTATACACGGAGAAGTTGATCAATTAACTGGTGTAGTAGAGAACGTCATCGTAGGATCTGCACCCATACCTATGGGCACGGGTCTAATAGAACTCCTCATGATCTTCCCCAGGAAAAAAGGGGGTGAAGGTTAGTGGTAGACCTGTATAGGGAACTGCGAACTGCCATGAGAACCGGAAAAGTTATAATCGGATATAAGGAAACAATGAAAACTATTCGGACGGGTAAGGCTAAGCTTGTCATAATGGCGGCGAACGCGCCGGATGGAATCAGAGATGAAGTAGAGCGGTATTGTAAATTAGCAAATATACCGCTATACGTTTACCAGGGCACGAGCTTGGACTTAGGCGCTATGTGTAGAAAACCCTTTATGGTATCAGTCCTTTCCATATTAGACCCAGGCGAAAGTAGAATACTCGACTTAGCAAAAGGTGAATAACATGGTTTCGATAAAGCTTACCGACGTAGAGATGAAGTACATATACCTGTTAGAAAGCATAACTGGCGTAACAACAATGGACTGCGTGATAGACGACGAGAATAATCGAATAATCTTCTTAGTGAAAAAGGGACAAGTGGGAATAGCTGTCGGCAGAAATGGAATAAACATAAAACGACTCCAAAAACTCCTAGGCAAAAACGTCGAAATAGTAGAATACGCCGAAACACTAGAAGAGCTCATAAAAAATAGCCTTTTTCCAGCCCGCGTTTTATCGGTCAGACTGAAAAAGGATGCTAGCAACAGGAAAATAGTAGTGGTATCCGTCCCCGCCAACGAAAAAGGACTAGCTATAGGCAAAGACGGCAAAAACATAAAAAGAGCCAGAATACTCGCCAAGCGGTACTTTGACGTTGACTGGGTTACACTAGAATAACTGGCGGAAGATTTAAATTCCAATATAAATTAGAAGGATAAGGTGTCGAAATGCCGGGATCTAAATCGCCAAAAGGACTTTACGCAGCCAGAAGACTGAAGAAGAAACGACAGAAGTTCAGATGGTCAGACCTACACTATAAAAGGAGAGCACTAAACCTAGCTAAGAAAGTCGATCCCCTAGAAGGCGCTCCAATGGCCCGCGGGATAGTAATAGAGAAAGTAGGCATAGAAAGCAGACAACCAAACAGCGCAGTAAGAAAATGTGTAAGAGTACAACTCATCAAAAACGGAAAACAAGTAACAGCCTTCCTACCCGGAGACGGCGCACTAAACTTCGTAAACGAACACGACGAAGTAATAATAGAGAGAATAGGAGGACCTGAAGGAAGAGCCTATGGAGATCTTCCCGGGGTCCGCTTTAGGGTGGTCAAAGTAAATGGGGTATCTTTGATAGAGTTGCTGCGCGGACGTAAGCAGAAACCGATAAGGTAGCTGTGCTGGTGTTTAGGGTTGGCGGAGAGTATAGAAGTTGATATTCTT
>JALURF010000155.1 GCA_027017165.1 Thermofilaceae archaeon | reverse complement strand
TCTTCACACCTATACTTCTCAATCAATCCACCATAACTCCTGCCAAAAAATTCTCCAAACTCTCTATCAGCTTCTATTATGACTTTGCGAGCTGCGTTCATAGCTCTATCTATTAACCAGCGATACTCCATGTAGCTATCCGGAAACGCCAGATTGCCTAGAGAAAACGGGTTATCTACATCAAGCATATGAGAGAACGTCTTCTTCGGCAAGTATTCGTCTACGACATCTTGCTCCGGAACATCAACAGGTTCAGCTGTGTGAGAAGCTATAAACGCGTCCCAACCCACTGCAACGGGCAACACTACATCCTCATCTTCCGCAATTCTATAGGCCTGTATTATAGTGTCTAAGACCTCCTGCGCATTTCTCGCAAAAAGCAAAATCCATCCGCTATCTCTAAGCGCTAGAAAATCCGCGTGATCCGTCCAGATACTCCACGGCGGGGCAAGCGCCCTGGTAACAATTCCCATCACAATAGGGAGCCGGGCTCCAGCCGCCCACCAGACCATCTCATACATGTAGAAAAGCCCTTGAGCAGACGTAGCCGTAAAAGCTCTAGCACCTACAGCAGCTGCTCCTATAACAGCCGCCATCGCGCTGTGCTCCGACTCCACTCTAACCATCTTAGCTTTTAACTCACCTTTATCGATAAACTCCGCTAACTTTTCGATAACAGAGGTTTGGGGGGTTATAGGATACGCCGAGACGAAGTCGACTCTGGCTAATTTAGCTCCATAAGCAGCCGCCCAATTCCCCGTTAATACCTTAATACTCCTCATTCTTCCCTCACCATCCTAATAGCCTTAACCGGACACTCATTAACACATACACCGCAACCCTTACAATACTCATAATCTATAACCGGCCGTTCTTCTTCCACAGTTATAGATCCTTCAGGACAATAAAGCCAGCAAAATAGACACTTCGTACATCGATCATAATCTATAACAGGTTTTAAAACTCTCCAGGCCCCCGTTTTCCCGAGAGCTCCCGGTGTAGGCAGAGCAACTGGAGCTATATACCTATATTTCGACCTATCCCCCATAGCTCACCACCGTCCTATTATAAGCTTCGAGAACAGCCGCCGCGTTTCTCTCACCAACTTCGCCAGGCCATTTCTCCTTAACCGCTTCTACGACGGATTTTATAGAAAGTATCTGTGTGGCTTTAGTGAAGGCGCCAAGCATAGGCATGTTAACTAGAGCAATTCCAGCCAATACCAACTTGTTTTTCAAAGCTATGTCCGTGGCGTCTACATATGCTACTCTAAAACCCTTCTTTAATAATTCTCCGGGAGGATCTCCATTAAACACTATTATTCCCTCTTTCTTTAATCCCTGAGTTATATCTACTATCTTAACGAGAGAAGGATCTAACACTACGACGACATCGGGGTTTTTAATGGCTGCTCTGGTCCTAATGGGTTTAGATGAAATTCTGTTATAGGCGATTACAGGAGCCCCTCTCCGCTCTGCCCCAAAGAAAGGTATCGCCACCGCATGTTTACCGTCTTTAACAGCCGCAGCGACTACCAACTCGGCGGAGGTGACCGCTCCCTGACCTCCCCGCCCATGCCATCTAACTTCAACAAAAAAGGACATGGTATAAGCCCCTGTGAAGAAACCTTATTCAGACAAATTATTATTTCGCTAAAATATATCTAAAAATATTTAAGACATGGTATACGATGACAACGTCTTCTATCTAAATACTAAATAAAGTATTAAAAAAGCGGAGTTATTTGAAAAATAAAACATACAGTATATATCTCTGAACGCGTAATATATCGTGAAACATGTCTTCTCTTCCCACGCCCGAGGAGTTAAGGAGACTTAGAAAACGTGCCGGATTGACGCAGAAAGAATTAGCTAAAAGAGCTGGAGTAAGCCAGTCACTTATAGCCCGTATAGAATCAGGCAGTGTAGATCCGAGACTTTCAACTTTAAGACGGATTCTCAAAGCCTTAGAAGAGTATATAAGCGAACAGTTAACAGCCGGAGACGTCATGGCCTCACCGGTAATCACTGTCAAACCATCAACACCTATCGATAAAGTAATAGAGATTATGTGGGAACATGGAATCTCTCAAGTCCCTGTAATAAACGAAGATGGAACAGTAGTCGGTACCGTTTACGAAAAAGTATTAGTCGATACGCTTTTCAAATACAAGGAAAAAGCATTAAACAAACTGGCTGGAGATATAATGTCCTCTCCCCTACCAATAGTACCTCCCGATGAAAACCTACATACTATAACACGAATTCTGAGAGCTGGATCTCCCGCCGTATTGGTAGCTTCTGGAAGAGAAATAATCGGTATAATAACGAACAGCGACTTAATGAAATGTTATCTGGTCCTATTTAAAAAACGCGAGCAAAAGCCCTCTTAATCCTATAACGGGTCCTAGGCTTACGACCAGTCTTCTCAAGTCGTCCTTCTCTTAAAAACCTACTTATATAACTCGAAACCGCTGTCACGTTGACGTCTCTTAAGGACTGCCTTACCGCTGCATATGCTTCGTTAATCGTAAACCATTCTCCACCACTGAAATTGTTAACTAATATTTCCCATATCTTCTCTTTGAGAGTTCTCGGTTCTCTGACAGTATCCGTCCTTGATAGGATATTAAACAGATCGAGAACCTGTAATATACGCTCCCGTGACACCTCACTACCTTCAATAATCACGGAAATTTTTTCACCCGATGGAAGTATATCTTCTATCTTCACTTTGGGCACATTCCACCACTCGATAATATTTAGACAAGCCGATTATTTATTAGAAACATTTACTATAGACGCGACCTTCAGCATGTATAA
>JALURF010000154.1 GCA_027017165.1 Thermofilaceae archaeon | reverse complement strand
AAGCTTTATGCCTTCGACTTTGATGGGACTCTCGTTGATAGCTACTCCTGTCTCCCCGCGGTTTGGAGGAGGATAGGAGAGTACCTGAATCTAAAAGAGAGTTTTCTGGATCTGTTTGTAAAATACATTTTAGTAGAAGAAGATTTAGGAGATGCTCGCGGCGAGCACGAAGTGGGTAAATGGGTTAGAAGAGCCCTCGATAAGTTAAAGTTGGAAGTAGATTTTAACCGTGAAAAGCTGACTGCTTTGTATTGGAAGTATAGGATAGAGGGTACGACTATTTTACCCTGTGTAGAAGATATCCTGAAAATTCTTAAAGAGAAAGAATGTATAGTAGCTTCAGTATCCGGCGATGATGGAGTGAAATCCTTAAAGAAAAAGAGGATAATACAGAGCGGTTTAAGCAAGTTTTTCGACGATATAATAGTCGCTGGAGAAGACGTCCCTGGAAAAGGCGATGCAATGGTTTTACTGGCCGATAAGTACGGTTTAAACCGGAGAGAATGCGTGTTTATTGATGATAAGCCCGGTCCTATAGATGATGTTTCGAAAAGAGGTTTTCCCACGATAAAAGTGGATTTTAGGTGCATATTAAAAGAAGCTTGGAAGAGGAAGTGTAATCCTACAATAAGGCTTAGGAATATCTGCGAATTGTTAAACTTTATATAAGCCTCAAAATAAGGATGAGCGTAATGGCGTTCTCTACGTCTAGGATAAGGCCGTATTATAAGATCCTCCTCTTGGCAGTAGCTACTTTCGCTACCTTTTTAAGCACGAATCTTATAAAGCCGGTATTACCCGTACTCGCGGAAGAACTGGGTGGCGAAGAGTTCGAAATAGCCAGCGTGCTCATGATAAGCATAGTCCTTCTCTCTTTACTCCAGCCCCTCACCGGCGCTCTCGCCGATAAATACGGCTATGTTAAAATGATAGTTATTGGAGGATTTCTAGGAGGATTTACAAGTCTACTTTGCATATTCGCGGCTTCCTGGCGGGAACTATTCATTTTAAGGGCTATCGGAGGTTTAGCCGATGCTATTTCTGGACCGGCAATTCTAGCGATTGCTGCTAGCCTAAGCGAGGAGAGACGTGGCTTAACTTTCGGAATTTTTAGGAGCAGTCAAGGATTAAGCTTTATGGTGGGACCTATAGTTGGAGCGGTTTTAGCCGAGTTTTTCTCGATTAAAATACCATTTCTCTTCGATTTCGCGTTATCGCTCTTAGCTATAACGCTTTTCGCGATATCCTTTAAGGAGGGAGCTCGACGACTAGAAGAAAAAACCAGTTTTAAAGCTCTAGTAGAGGTAGCGCGAGATAGAGAACTGCTGAAAATAGCTTACCTGGGTTTTTCCGAAGGCTTCTCCTTTACTATTTGGAGTTCTTTTCTACCAGTCTACATGCTATCCCTTGGTATGGCAGAAACCGAGATAGGCCTGGTATTCTCTCTAGAAGCCCTAGCTTTTTCTTTATCAAATATATTCATCGGCTACCTCTCGGATAGAATCGGTAGAAAACCTCTAGCCCTGCTAGGAGCCACGTTAACCACATTTTCCTCAATCGCTTACATCCACGCTCGCTCACTTTTCCCGATAACCGTTCTATCAATATTTTATGGAATGGGTTGTTCATCGATATTTTTGTTAAGTACTGTTATGGCGGCTGATAGAATACCAGAGAATAGGAGGGCACTGTTGCTGGGCGCTTTTGACACTATAATGGATATCGGCCTAGCCGTAGGACCAGTATTCTCCTGGGTATTGCTAAAAACTACTGGATTACCGTTAATTACTACTTTTATCGTAATGGCGTTATCCACGGGTTTGGCGGTTTTCGCTGTTTTTCTAATTAAGAACGTATAAGGTTTAGCTGAAAGCGTTTAAGTATGATTTAAGAAATATCGTCGGAGTAGTGTCTTATAGAAAGATTTAAATTTTCGAAGTGATATGAGGAATCCGTTAAAGGGGGTTAGGATGGTCGGTTGTACCCACATCTGGTAGAGAAAAAACGTATTCTAGAAAGATTAGATTTGCTATTCCTAAAGGTTCTCTAGAGAAAGACACTATCGCTCTCTTGGAAAGAGCCGGATATGAGATTAAAGGGGAAGAGAGATCTTATAAGCCCAGAATCAACGACTCCGAGATTCTCTTAAAAATACTAAGACCACAAGAGATACCTATTTTCGTAGCCGAAGGGTCATACGACCTCGGTATCACCGGCCTTGACTGGGTTTTCGAAACAAACGCTGATGTTGAAATTCTCGCATATCTCGGCTATGGAAAAGTCCGACTTGTCTTCGCTGCGCCTAAGTGGTGGAGTATAGATTCGCTAGACGAGCTCATTAGAAAATACTATAAAGACGGGAAGGATCTGCGAGTTGCTACTGAATATTTAAACTTAGCGTCGAAATACCTCGTGAACTCCACTGAATATAAGAGATTTTTCGGCAATAAGCCTCCAACAATAATAACTCCTTGGTGGGTTAAAAAAGGCAATTCTAGAGTTAGAATATTCTTATCTTTTGGCGCGACAGAGGCGAAGCCTCCGGAAGACGCCGATGTTATATTCGATAATTCAGCTACGGGGATTTCCCTCTACCAGAACAACCTTAAGGTTATAGCCTCTACCATGTACAGCGAGGCGGTACTAATAGCCTGTAAGAAATCTCTTAAAGAGCGGGAAAAGAGAGAGAAAATTCTCGATGTTAAAACTCTCCTACAGGGCGTCGTCGAGGCTCAAGCTAAGCTACACATATTCCTGAACGTTAAAGAGGAAAACCTGCCTAAGCTGCTTGAAAAGCTTCCAGCACTTAAAGGCCCTACAATAGCGCCACTGTCCATTAAAGGCTGGTACTCGGTAAACACTGTTGTTGATAAAAACGAATTTTTCAAGCTAATAGCTGTTATAAGACGGCTGGCTCAAGGACTCGTGGTTTACGAGCCCAAGCAAGTTCTATTATTGGAGGGGGAGCAGTTGTGAAAAATGGCGGAGTTTTCTTAGATAAGCTTCGGAGGTTTTATAAGCATATTTACGAAGAGCCTTACACGGGCGTTGAAGGGTATAGACTCTTCTATAACGAAAACCTCTTCCTGGAAGATAACTATTATAGAGCCTTATTTAAAGAAGTAGAATTCGAAGAAGACGAGTTGAGGTTTTACAGCGATCCCTATTGTAGAAGTCTGAGCGAAGAAATAGCAAGTTTTCTAGGCATAACTCCCGATATGGTCTTTGTGGGCAATGGCGTCGACGCGTTGATATCCATTATAATGGATATTGCGGCGGCTTCAAGGAGTAGAGTAGTTATAGTAGAGCCTACTTTTGGAATGTATAAATCTAAAGCTAAGGTTAAAAACTGCAAAACAACCACTGTGCTTCTCCAGAAAAATTACGCTCTCAACTTAGAGGATATTCACTCAAATCTCAGCGACGATTCTATACTGATTATATGCTCGCCTAACAATCCTACGGGTAATCAATTCGAAAGAGAAGACATGTTAAGCCTCGTAGAGAGTTTTAAAGGCTTACTAGTAGTTGACGAGACATATGTCGAATATGGAAGGTACACATTAGTAAACGATATCGAAGACCATGAAAACTTAGTCATTCTACGTTCCTTTTCAAAAGCTTGGGGATTAGCCGGGCTGAGAGCCGGCTACAGCGTATGCCACCCGGATATAGCCAAAGCGTTCGCCGGATCCTCCGACCCGTATCCAATGCCGTCTATCGTTAAGAAGATAGTAGCCAGAGCTCTAAAACTTTCAGACTATGTGTATGAAGCTGTAGAGGAGGCGATCAGAGTTAGAAAGTACATGTATGAGGAAATGTTGGATATAAATGGTGTCCGCCCATATCCCTCAGATACGAACTTCATATTTTTCAAGGCTGAGGATAGCCGCCGCCTACTTGAAGAACTTGTTTCAAAAGGTTTTCTCATAAGAGATGTAAGCGATAAACCTCTTTGTGAAGACGGGCTACGAGTTACAATACCTCCAAAGGAGATAGCGGAGAACTTTCTAAAAGCTATTAGAGATAAAGTAGGTGGTTAGGTGAGGCGCGCAGTTATCAAGAGGAGAACGAAAGAAAGCAGCGTGAACGTCGAGTTAAATCTTGATGGTTCCGGAATATGCGAGGCGAAGACGCCGTTTTCCTTTTTAAACCATATGCTTAGTCAGCTCGCGTTCTATAGTTTAATAGATATAAGAGTTGCCGCGAGTGGGGATTTATCCCACCACGTCATTGAAGATGCCGGTATAGCTTTAGGCGAGGCTTTAAGAAAAACTTTGAAGGAAAAAGGCAATATAGTAAGGTATGGATACGCGATCATCCCTATGGACGACGCGCTAGTACTGGTATCATTGGATTTAGGTGGGAGAGTTTATTCCAGAATAATGCTGAATTTCTCGCGGGAGATAATAGAGGATACTCCTACAGAAGATCTTATACACTTCTTGAAGAGCTTCGCCGATTCAGCTCGTATGAACTTGCACGTTTATCAACTCGCGGGAGAAAACGATCATCACATAGCTGAGGCCGTCTTCAAGGCTTTAGGGTTCTCCTTAAGGACAGCCATAAAAGTAGATGAGAGAAGGAAGGGGGACGTTACTAGCACTAAGGGGGTTTTATGAGAATTGTAATTCTTGATTACGCGCTTGGTAACGTCTTCTCACTGTACGTGGCTTTTAGGCGTTTATCAGCCGATATAGAAATCTCCTCCGATGAAAAAGTTTTGAAGAACTGTGACGCTGTAGTACTGCCTGGAGTGGGATCTTTTCCCGCGGCTATGCAGAGAATTGAGCCTATACGATGGTTTTTAGAAGATATGAAAGGGGAAAAGCCGATGCTAGGCATTTGTCTGGGCTTGCAGTTATTTTTTGAAAGTAGCGTAGAGGGGGGTGTTAAAACTAAAGGTCTAGGCTTTATAAAAGGTGAAGTTGTAGAACTCCCTAATACGGTTAAAAAACCCCACATGGGCTGGAATACTGTCGTTAAAATCGCCGATTCGACCCTTTTAAAAGATTTAGATAATGAATATTTCTACTTTGCACATTCATATTACGCCCAAGTTAGAGAAGATAACGTCGTTAAAGCCGTCACGACCTATGGTGTTAAAATACCCTCGGTAGTGGAGAAGGATTCTCTTTTCGGAACGCAGTTTCATCCCGAGAAATCCGGGAAATATGGAAGACAAGTATTAATCAACTTTCTTAAATTCGTGAAAAGGTGAGATGTTGATTGTTATACCTTCAATAGATTTAATGAAAGGCGAATGTGTAAGACTTATTAGGGGAGTTGCCGATACGCGCGTATCATACGGCGATCCTTTAAAATGGCTAAACCTTTTTGCTTCGTATAAAGCTACACATCTTCAAATTATCGATTTAGACGCGGCGATAGGCTTAGGAGATAACGTGGAGACGGTGAGGGAGATCGTGAAAAGCGCTAAAGAGTGGGGCTTGGTTCTACACGTAGGTGGAGGATTGAGGAGTTATAGTAGGGCTTCTCGGATATTAGATATGGGCGCTGATAGAGTTATCTTAGGTACAATCGTGTTTAGAAAACCCGTGGAATTTAAGAAAATTATTCAAAATTATGGATGTGACCGAGTTATAGTGGCTCTAGACTTGCACGAGGGGAGACTGGCCATAGAGGGTTGGAAAAACATCGTTAACGTCACCCTCGAGGAAATTGCGGCACGTCTAGCTGAACTGGAGATAGAGTATGTATTAGCTACTAATGTCGATAGAGACGGCACACTCGTAGGCTATTCTCCGCCTCCAGAGATTATAATACAGAATTTCAATACGATAGTAGCTGGCGGAATTTCATCTATAATAGATTTAAAGAAGGCTTCCGAAAGCGGAGCTTACGCTGCCGTAATAGGAAAGGCTATTTACAACGGGTTATTCCGCCTAGAGGAGCTTGAGAATATGAGGTGGAGAATGTATGTTGGCTAAGCGTATAATACCGTGTCTCGATGTTAAAAACGGAAGAGTTGTAAAAGGTATTCGCTTCCGGCAACTGAGAGATGCGGGCGATCCAGTCGAGCAAGCGACTATTTACGATTTTGAAGGAGCGGATGAACTCGTCTTTTTGGATATCTCGGCTTCAAGCGAGGGGCGTAAAACCATGATCGAAGTAGTCAAGAAGGTTGCCGAGGCTATATCGATACCCTTCACCGTAGGCGGCGGTATAAGAAGTATCGACGATATCTATGCTATTCTAAAATCGGGGGCTGATAAAGTATCTATAAATACTCACGCCGTCAAGAATCCAGAGCTTATTGAGAAAGCCGCTTATGAGTTCGGAAGTCAATGCATCGTAGTAGCTATAGATGCCGCCCGCACTTCTAGAGGATGGTGGGAAGTCTACATCTATAGTGGTAAACAGCCAACTGGCTTAAATGCTGTGGAGTGGGCGAAAAAGGTCGAAGAGCTGGGCGCCGGTGAAGTATTATTGACCTCGATCGATGCGGATGGGACTCGTATGGGCTATGATATTGAATTGACCAAGGCGGTGAGTAAAAGCGTGGGAATACCTGTTATCGCTAGCGGGGGTGCGGGAACGCTACAGCATATTTACGAGGTATTGACCAGAGGTTGTGCAGATGCGGCGTTGATGGCTAGCATACTGCACTACCGGGTCTACAGTATAAGTGAGATAAAGAATTACCTAAAGAAAAGAGGTGTGCCTGTTAGGTGTTGAAATATGGAGATTCGGCTCAATTTTGGGAAGATGAACGGCTTAGTACCCGCAGTGGTTCAAGACATTACTACGGGTATGATTAGGATGATAGGCTTTGTTAATAGAGAAGCGTTAAATTTGACTCTTTCAACGGGGCTTGTACACTTCTACAGTAGGACGAGGCGGGAGATATGGATGAAAGGTAAAACCTCAGGGAACATTTTAAAAGTCGTGGATATAGTAGCGGACTGCGATGGAGATTGTCTTTTAATCAAAGCTATTCCCATGGGTCCTACATGTCATACTGGAGCACCTTCGTGTTTTTACAACACCTTATATAGCGGTAGGGAAGAACTTTTTAGAAAACTTGTCGAAGAAGCATTTAAACAATCGGTTATCCAGATTAGAGAATACGTCGGCGAAGATTCTAGAAAATACTACCTATATATCGTAAATCCGTTTACCGATAATATTCCGCCTCCTAACCCCTTACTGGTATCCCTCACCGTCGATAAAGTGCTCTCGACAGTTAAAATGGAAAAAGCGGATAAAGTAGTCGTGCCGGAAGCCTTGGGACTACCTTTTGCATCGACCATAGCTTTGAGAGCAGGCAAACCCTTAGCCGTAGTACGTAAGAGAAGGTATCAACTTCCCGGAGAGATAGCCGTAGAATATACTTCAGGATACGAGAGAGGTGTATACTACATCTATGGATTGGAGAAAGGCGAGAAGGTCGTCTTGGTGGACGATGCTATTTCAACCGGAGGAACGCTTATAGCCGTTATAAAGGCTCTTAAACCTCATGGAGTTGAGATACTTGACGCTGTTTCGGTGATATCTAAGCCTCAATACGGCGGCGAGGAGAAAGTATTAGCTGAGACCGGGATTATGGTTAAAAGCGTTCTAAAAGTGTTTGTCGAGGAGAACGGCAGATTGAGAGTTGAAGATTCCGAGGGGAAATGGCGGTTCGAGCTTATAAGACCTATACTTGATGCGAGGGGGTCATCTTGATAAAGATTGGTTCTCTAGTAGAGTATTATAGAGAAATCGTGGAAAGGCACGAGACGAGATATGAAGAAATAAGAGAGATTGTTAAAAATATCGTACAAGATGTTAGAACTAGAGGAATTGAAGCTCTTCGAGAATGGTCGTTAAAATTGGATAATATAGAGCCAAAAGTCTACCGTAAAGAAGATTTTAAAAATGCATGGAGCAGACTCGATCAAGATGTTAAAAAGTGTATACAAGTACTAAAAAATTCTATTGAGAAATTTCATAAAGCTCAGCTTCCACAAGAGGTTAGCGTAAAGAATAATGGTCTAAATCTTCGCTTAACGTGGCGGCCTTTAGACTCTATAGGTATTTATGTTCCAGGAGGTAAACATCCCTACTTTTCAACTCTCCTGATGGGGGCCGTACCCGCTAAAATTGCCGGCGTTGAGAGAGTAGTAGTTGCAACTCCTCTTAGAAGTAATACAGAAAACGTAATGCTGGGCGCGGCGTACGCCGCTGGCGTAGATGAGTTGTTGTCTTGTGGAGGTGCACAAGCTGTAGCAGCCCTAGCTTACGGTGTTAGTATTAAACCCGTAGATAAAATAATTGGTCCGGGCAGCCTGTACGTACAATTAGCTAAACTTGAAGTAGTTAATGAAGCTGGATTCGACATGGTGGCGGGTCCTACAGAACTTGTCGTTATCTCAGATGGATCTCATGAACCGCTATTGCTCGCATATGATATGCTTGCCCAGGCTGAGCACGGCTCTATATCCCTTGTAGTACTACTGGATACCGATGAAGAACATATGTACAACGTCTATAGAGCCTATAAGAACTATTATAAAGAGGATTTCGCAGAGACTTACTTCCTTAAAGCTAACAGCCTAGAAGAATGTGTAGATTTCGTTAATACGCTTGCCCCCGAACATCTAATGCTTGCAGTTGAAAAAATCAAAGCTATTGAAAAAATGATTAGAAACGCTGGAGCGGTATCCATCAATACTTCACCAGCAGTCATGGACTATTGTGCAGGCTCGAACCATATACTGCCGACAGGCGGTTGGGCACGGCATAGAGGCGCGCTAACAATTTACGATTTTCTCAAGCCCTTAATCCTCGTCTCTGGCCAGAGTAAAGGGCTTTTTGAAAATTCTGGCAAGATAGCTATGCTAGAAGGTTTTAGATATCAC
>JALURF010000153.1 GCA_027017165.1 Thermofilaceae archaeon | reverse complement strand
GGGTAGAATATTCATTGAATATTTAAAAGATTATGAAACTTGGAAACAGCTCGAGGTAGGTGTCCCCCCGCCCGCGACTAGGCTGGGTTTTAAACTATTCAAGCTCGGGTATACTTGGTTTAAAGATTGGTATTTCCCCGAGGGATTTATGGAGGGCGGGCAGAAGCTTCAAGCTGAAAAACCCCTAGACGACAAGGCTAAGAAACGTCATCTCAAGAAGATATGTCTGGACATCAGAAAGTTCCTGGATGTGGTGAGGAGAGAGGAGAGCCGTGAATGGTATATGATTAAAGCCGCAGAGAGAGCCAGAAAAATATTAAAATTAATTGAAAAAGATTTATGTTGATTTCCAGAAACCGTGCAAATTACAGTATTCTCTAGCCGTTACCTTTTCCGCTTTAATGGGAAATTCTGTCTCTGGTTTATCCCCTGGCTTTAGGAACTTCCTATAGGTCACTCCATCGGCTATAATTTCGATCCACTCAATATAATGTTTCTCCTCCATAGGGTGGAGGATCGACCCCACCTTAACCTTTACACCAGTATCGGTGAACTCTATCACAGGCACGTGTTTCTCCTTGCCCACGTCTTCCGTTTTTTCCTGTAGCAACTCCATGGGTTGTTTGCAACACACCAATTGTCCAGTTCCGGGATGGAGCACCTCTACTATGTTGCCGCAGACGTTACACCTATAGACTTGGCGGAGCTCGGTCATATTCCCACGGCTTAAATATCGACTATTTGGTTAATATTTCTTACGCTTTATAGCCAGAAATAATAATTAATAGATTAAAAATTCGAACCTAGGATATTTTAGAAGAAAAATTAAGGTTTTACTTTAAAATTGTAGATCCAATCTAGCTGTTCAGGCTCTCTGCCAGATTCGAGGATTTCAACCCATTTCTCATCGGTCAATCTATCGCTTTGAGGCCAATAGAACTCGTAGTAGCTCATCACGAGACCCTC
This sequence comes from Thermofilaceae archaeon, assembly GCA_027017165.1. Taxonomy (GTDB): domain Archaea; phylum Thermoproteota; class Thermoprotei; order Thermofilales; family B69-G16; genus B69-G16. The sequence continues at coordinate 1,864 of JALURF010000153.1, read as the reverse complement.
TGATGCTAATAGTTTTCCATCGGGCGTTTTATAAACCACAATTATTATATCGAAATAGCCAGTCCCCACCTCCAGCACAGTCCCCGAGTTAGGTTCTGTAAATACATCAGCTATTATTCGAGGATCTTTAGCTCTAGGCTCAGCCGTGGATAACAGCATTTCGAGCAAGTATCCATAGCCTTTAATCAAGCCTACATCCTCTTCGCTTAACTCCTCTCCTTTCAACTCTTTTACGGAGATTTCAGCCAACTTGTGTAGCGCAGTGGAGAACCTCGAAAGCTTATCAGCTATCTCCTCATCTAAAAGCCCTAAACTCTCCAATCCCTTTTTAGTAGCATCTACTAGGTTTGCAAGTCGAGAATATAGTAGAGGATTGGGCTCCACATAGCCGGGATGAACTCGTTCTGGAGGTAGCGCCGTTTTCCCGGCGTAAGGCTGTTTAGCATAGAGTATAGTATCATGTCTAAGCTGGGCCCAGCTGGCTAACGCGGTGTTTAAGCTTTTATCGAGCCAAGCCTCTGTCTTCATAAAAGCCGGATACCCCTCTCCCGGCTTGTCGAGCAGCGCTTTTATCGAGTACAGCCAGCCCATGTACAGTGTCTCCGTCCAGTTCTCCGGTTTTAGCCCCGCTACCTCCTCTCTCAACTTTAACAATTCCTCGCGGAATTTCGCGTATTTCTCGAAATCCTCTTCTAAATGCTCCATAGCCCTATCAGAGCCCAACGCCGCCATTATGTCTAATCCCTTGACCTTGAGTCTCGTCGGGAGGTTCGGGTAGCAGAGCCTCTGGTGTATATAGCCGTCAAGTATGAAGCGTTGACCCATAAACCTTAACCCTGCGAGCCTGGGCTTCTCTGAGGGATATATTGGAGAGGAGATTATCCTGCTTTTATCGTATTCAACGATTTTATCCATGAATTCTTTCAGTTTGGCTTCATCGTTTACCTTTTCAGGCGAGAATTCCCCATATACTTCTTTTATCACTTTGAAGTAATCGTAGAAGGTTAAGTCGTCCGATTTCCCAACTATAAAAGCTGTTGGGAGGTATATTTTCTCCCAAAGGCTTATGGCTTTTTCCCCATCAATTTTCACACTAGCCATTATGTAGGCTAGCTGTAGGGCTTGAGCTGTCTGTATTTTAGCGAGTTCTGGATTCATCGGATCTTGAGCTTCAAATCTCATTCTGCCGAGCCACATCATACATTTAAAATATCTCTTTAACTCCTCGCTCTCGGTGTAATGTCCCCGCGGCCTGTACTGGGTATAGTCCTCTTTATAGGAGAAAATCGGGCTTATCGCCTCAGGACTGGAGGCCTTGTTTATAAGCTTTAGTTCCGCCTCGACGAGTTCACTAACTTCAGCTGGCGGGTTAAAATCGGGCTTTAGGAGTTTGAGAGCTACCGAGAGGTAGGCTAGGTTTAGTTTAGCAGATTTCTTGGCTAGAGTATTGTCCGGCATTTTCTCATAGACATTTTGGGCTTCTTTTACCATACTGGCTAGGAGCTTCTCGAGTATCGGGATGAAGTGCTTCTTTTCCAGTCTCAGCAGTATCGTGTCGAAAAAGGCGTGGTAGATGAATAGTACGGAGTCGGTAGTTATGAAAATGGGTATCTGGGATTCTTTAACATTTTTATAGAATTCTGCTATATCCGTGTACTTGCCGGGGAGGACTACGAAGCCGTTGTGGGAGAGTATTTCTCTAGCTTTTTCATCTAATGGAAACATGTCTATATTCTCCACTTCCTCCAGTTTGAGCGGCAGAGTATAGCTTGGCGCCGACGCCTTTTCCAGATATATCTCTTCTCCCGAAAAGGTGAATACTCCGTAGCCGTAAACTTTGGGAATTTCTAAAAGCTCTATGTTT
>JALURF010000152.1:21337-22584 GCA_027017165.1 Thermofilaceae archaeon | reverse complement strand
CTTAATGCCAGCTTACGAAGATTTATGCTCATAAACGCTGGTTTAGTCTCCAGTTTTACGCTTGTTGGAGTAGTTATAGGGAGTGTAGGCTGGCTCCTAATGGGTTGGCGCACAGTATTGGAGAAGATAGCTTACATAGTTTTGGTGGGATTCGGCTTTTTCCTCCTCATAGACAAACTTAACTCTTACTTAATCAAAGTTTCTTCGCTTATCTCCAACTTTGTAGGCAGGAAAGCTGGAAATTTAGGGGGCGATTTTGGTGTTTTTGCTCTTGGACTGATTCTCGGAGTACTATGGTCCCCTTGTATAGGTCCTATCGTTGGAGCAGTTTTAGTCTATATAATGATTCTGGGAACCCCTTCGGCAGGATTTCTCGTGATGCTGGTCTATGCTGTTGGATTTGCGCTATCAATATACGTTGCCGTCAGAATATTTGAAAAAGCCAAAGCCAGAATAGACAAGTTGAGAGGATCGAAGAGGAAAAAAGAAGAGAAGAAGATTAGGAAAAAACTAACGTCGCGTGGGAGGCTTCTCGAGAGATTAACTGGAATCTTTTTAATAGTTCTCGGCGTACTGATGTTAAGCGGCTACGGGGAGATCTTTTTGCTGATGATCCCTACTCCATAACAGCTTTATAGACTATGACTCATTAAATCACGGGGATAAATTTGCGCAAATACAGCATAGTAGCCTATAACATTGGCCGCGAGATAGATGTAAAGCGTTTTTCTAGAGAATACATGAAGCGGCGGATAAGACTGGCTTGGGAAGAGCCTCTTTACTTCAGCTATCAAGGTAAAGAAGTTTTCATTTACTCCTTCGGCTCATTTGTAGTCGTAGACCCATATAGAGGCTTTTTTCAGGAGATCTATAACATATTGAAGGAATATACGAAAGACCCCTTAAAGCCTTACACGGAGAGGTATGAAATCATAGTACTTGAAGATGAAAAAGAGCTCAAGGAGCTCCTCGATGAAGTAGCGGAGGATTTAGAAGATGTAAAAGATAGAAAAATAATAGTCACTGATAGCGCTTGCATACTCAAGGAACCTCCTCTTACGAGAGAAATAATAAAGATAATCGCCTTTACTCTAGCTCAATCCCTAGCGCTGGAGAGAATCGAAAAAGACGTGGATGCGGCTCTCGAAAAAGCTCAGAAAATATTAAGCCAATTTGAGAAAAGCGGTTTCTTCTTCAGAGTCAAACCTGCAGTAAAATCTTTAATCTCGGTGCTGAGAGCGAGATTT
>JALURF010000152.1:5507-21327 GCA_027017165.1 Thermofilaceae archaeon | reverse complement strand
AGAAAAACCAGAGATTGTATGGGAAGAACCCGAGCTAGATATTCTATACGAGGAACTTAGAGCGGTTTTTGAGATAGACGACCGTTTCAGAACTCTAGATAAAAAACTAGAAGATATCCTCGAAATGGGTCGAGTGATCTCGGACTTGGCTTCAACGTCTAGAGAGTTAATCCTCGAATCCCTCATATTACTCTTCATAATATTGGAAATATTGTTGACAGTTGTGGAGTTTTTCTTTGGGTAATTACCATATGGGCTCTTCTAATATCTTTACAGTTCTATCACAGTAGGGACACTTTATATACTCTATCCCCGGCTTAGGCGGTGGAAGAGGAGCCCCACAATAGGGGCATTTCAATTCTTTGGCTATTATTTTACCGGAGGGGTCCCACTTCACCGTGACTGTTAGGATTTTAGGTTTAGGCTTTAAAAGGCGGTAAATCAGGAGTCCTCCAAGAGCTACCATTGGAGCACCAATAGCTATTCGATACATCCTTCCCGGGGAGAAAGCGGCTATGATAAATATAAAGCCCAGAAATATGAGCGCTAAAGAAGATGCGAACGCTGTAATGTGTACGAAGGTTTGTTTACGGGACATAATTTTCAGGCGAAGTTTATGAAAGAGAGGGTTTTAAGGATAGCGGTTAACTACAGCTGTTTAAATGAGCTCAGCATTTTATAAAAAACTTGAATCGCCTTGTAGTTTACATAGCTGGAATTCTTTTCCTCTTCTGTAGTGGCTACCGCGAAGGGAGCTCCTAGAAGCGGTAAGAGGAGTTGCGAAGGATAGCCCTTTTCTCCTTTGGCAATTACGATCATTCTATCTTTATCCTCCCGTATAGAGTTGTAAATTTCAAGTACTTTTAGATTATCTTCGTAGCTCTCGGCTGGGAACGTAACCTTCACCATGTCACTTTGATTTAATGCCTTTATTACGTCGTGTACTAGTTCATCTACAGACGGCGAACGCTGATAATCTACTGAAACCATAAGAAATACATCGTTTTCCATCATTAAATCGAGTATTTCGGGGAATTTTCTGGTAACATCTATGTCAAGTTCGAGATAGAAGGGTCTTTGCTCTATAACCCGTTTCAAAACGGGGAATCCATGCCTATTTTGAAATATGGGTTTTATGATGAGCTTGCTGGAGTAATTTCTTAATACTCTTTCCAGTTTTCCGATTTTCTCTCCTGAAATAGGCATTTTAACTTCGGCTAAATCAATTCCTTTCTCTACTAGATTACCGAGTATTTTATCTAAGAGCCATGGGCTTTTGCTCTCTAAACTCACGCAGATTCGTAGTTTATCACTCATGACGGTCACAACTCAACTCACTTCTATAATATAAATTTTCCTTTAAGAAAATTAGATTTCTTTTATAACATTTCTTAGCTCAGCTGCAACATCTTCAGGGGCTATTCTGGCAACTCTACACGAGTCAAGCATCTCTATGCCTCCTATCTTTTCGAATGGGATGAGGTCTATGTACAAGTGAAATATTGAGTTATATCCTACGGGGTTCGAGTATATGAGCACATTCCTATTGCGCTCCACATTCAGCTTATCTAAGCCCCTTGACACTCTTATTAAAGCATCCGACAATCCTTCTAACTCAAAATCATCAAGCTCGGTGAACATTTCTACATGTCGTTTAGGAGCGAGTCTTAGGTGATAGTTTCTGCGAGGAGAAAGAGATGCCCAGACTATCCACGTGCTATTCTCGTAAACAATTCTACTGTTATGCTTACTTGTACATAGATAGCATATGCCTCTGTTTCGCATCTCGTCGAAAGCTTGTAGTATATTTTCCATTAAAGCTCCATGTCCATCTAAGTTTAAGTCTATGTACACTTGTGAATGTAGTCTAGGCTGGCTCCCGCCAGCCATAGGACCTATGTTGAAGAAGGGGTAAACTGGGAGAAGGTCTATACCCTTTTTACGAGCGACTTCTGCCACTTTGTTTATCGCAGTTTTCATAGATTTGAATATGGCTACTAAATCCTCTACGCGGGCATCGCTTAAAGTCTCGCAGTATCTGGTGGGGAAAGTTATCAAGTTGATCCCGAAGGCTATGCGCGTAAACTCGTCTTCTATTAACGGCTTTACTTTTTCGAGGATTTCCCTGTCTATATATCGTACTGTAGCGGGGAATCTATTAATTATGGTAACAGCTCTACTGTTCTCTACATTCAGCAATTCAGGAGTTAACGAGAAAGGGCCGCTCCTAACCTTTTCATCTATAGCTATGAAAATAGCGTGGTCTTCTCCAGTTATAATTTTTTGGAAGACGTCCCTTGCCACTTTCTCCCCTTTAGGTCTCTTCCCTCTGATAGGGCTTATATAAGAGAAGTGGCCTTTCCGCTTCCCTATCCCCACTAGCTGTCTGGTAATTTCATCGTATAGCTTTATCTCTACTGAGGTTAAAGGATCCCACCTTTTCCTAGGTATATACCTAACGTACTCCGGAGAGAAATTATATTTGGTTATAATTCCCCAGTGCATGAAGGGTATTTCTTCTAATTCCATTACGGTCATGAAATCCCCTGTGATTCGCTGTAGATGTAGTCTAATAGCTGTAAGCCCTCTTATATGTCCTTCGTCGACGTTTTCCTAGAAGACTTCTATTCTAGGATTTTTTGATAAAGTTGGATATTTCAATAGGTCTCTTATGTTTCATGTAAAAATCATAATATTCCGCTAGCATCTCCTCCGTTATACTCGGACTCGTAGATTTAATCACGGATACTAAATCGGCGAACGTGACTTCCGGGTCTCCTCCCGTTAAAGAACGCTTAGCGGCCTTCATCTTAGCTTCATTGCATATATAAACGATATCAGCTGCTGAATAACCTCTTGTCAAATCCGCCAAAGTTTCGTAGTTTAAATTCGTAACGGCGATATCAGCGAGTTCTTTTTTAAATAACGCAATTCTGGCGTTCTTACTGGGAGGTGGCACATAGAGTATTTTATCGAATCTTCCTGGTCTTAGCAAGGCAGGGTCTAAGCTGGATGGCCTGTTAGTGGCAGCAAGTACGACAACATTATTCAAACTCCTTATGCCGTCCATTTCGATCAGGAGCTGAGCTATCAGTCTCCTAGATTTCTCCGAGGAGCCCGTCCTAGAAGGGGCAAGCGCGTCGATTTCATCTAGGAATAGTATCGCTGGGGCATTTTCTCTTGCTCTCGAGAAGACTTTCTTAAGGTTTAACTCCGGATTTTCGCCCGAGGTAATATCGCTGCACTGAACTTCTATAAATTCGACTTTTAGCTCGCTAGCCAAGGCTCTAGCGAGCATGGTTTTTCCGCAGCCTGGAGGTCCGAAAAGCAAAATCCCCTTAGTCTGCCGTATCTTATATTTTTCCAATAAATGTGGATGTTTTAACGGTATGAGAATAGTATCCAGAATTTCTGTCTTAACGTTTTCAAGTCCGACTACATCTTCCATTCTTACTGGCGTTATCAGGGCGGTTCTCTGTGATTCGCTTTTCATTCTTTCATAGTCCAGTCTGAATTTTTCATATTTTTCCAGCATCTCGTAGGTGATGCTAGGCTTAAACTTCTTTATAACCGCTATAAAATCCCCTAGACCTATTAGCCTATTCTTCCCCTTAATAGAGTCTCTAAGGGCCCTCCTAGAGGCTTCTCTGACAACAGCCGCGATATCGGCTCCGCTGAAGCGCTCCGTCATCTCAGCTAGAACGGAAAAGTCCACGTCTGAAGCTAGAGGCAGGCCTTTACAATGGATTTTGAATATTTCTTCTCTAGCTTTTTTATCCGGGGGAGGTACGTAAATTACTTTATCGAATCTTCCTGGTCTTAGCAAGGCGGGGTCTAAGACTTCGGGCATGTTCGTGGCGCCGACAACTAGAACACCGTCAGAGGGCTCCATACCGTCCATTTCGCTGAGTATGATGCTGAGAAGTCTAGGCGCTACGTCGTCTGTCGAGTATGCATCTCTCTTTCTAGCCATAGCATCGATTTCGTCAAAGAATAGTATACAGGGGGCTTCTCTGCGCGCTAAAGCAAATAGCTTAGCTAGTTTTTGCTCGCTTTCGCCGTACCACTTGCTCATTATATCGCTGCACTTTACGTGAATGAACTTCATTCTGAGCTGAGAGGCCAGTGCTCTCATTATCAAGGTCTTTCCACAGCCGGGAGGGCCGAATAACAACACGCCTTTGGGAATAGACAACTTAAACTTCTTCGCTAATTTAGCCTTGCTCAGGGGGAGGATTATAGATTCATATAATTGAGCTTTAACATCTTCCAGTCCTCCTATATCCTCAAACGATATTCTCTGACTTTTAACGGGAACAAACAGCCCCATGCTGGTCAGCTTAGTGCTAAATATCTCTTCTTCCTTAAGCTTATGGACTACACCAGCGATACTTCCCGAGGTTAGAGAGAATATTAAAGTCATTAAAACAAACGGCATATAGAAGTCCGGATCGATAGGCATTGAAAAGATTGTATATGCTGTGGCTGAAAATATGACCGCTAGAATCCCCGAGGCGAGGAGAGAGGCGGCCGCGATTTTCCACTTTGAAAAATCTTTCCCCGTTAGTGAAGATAGAGTATAAGGGGTGACTGTAAAGGCGGCTATAAGGCCTACTGGCATAACTCCATAGGAGAACGCATTTAAGTAAACGCTCTCCAATAAGGTTGCAGCTTGTTCTATTGACGCACCAGAGAACAAGGCGGATATATAGCTGCCGATGTTCAATTCGGCTAAGGCTGGTTTAGGATATATTATTAACCCTTTTGCTGGCGCTAGTATAAATCCTCTATTCACTATACCTGCTGGAAAGAGCCATGTTATGAGAGCGAATACGGATAAGGAATACATAAACCCTAACAGAGCGGCTGTTAAAGGCTGGAAAAGAAGCGAAGAAGCTATCAATACGGCGGCTACGAATTGGCCCATAGATTGCTCGGTAATGCCTAAGCCTACGAGTATTATGTATAAAGCGCCTGCGAGCCAATTTTGTCTAATTAGAGATCCCAGCGGGATAGTGATCATTAAGTGGAGTAATGCTAAGCCTAGACTGTAATAAGCTACCGCCGGTAACATTCCCAGCCAGAGGGTGAGTAGGGCTAATCCAGGGCGTCTAAACGATAACAGGCATATTATCAGGTATAAGGTCAGCTGAGCGAAACCAGGATAAAAGGGGAAAAGTCTCATAGCCGCGTGTACAGCTAGAGAGATAATCGCGACTCTGATTATAGCGCCGACCGTGTTTTTATCGATCATATTTACTCATTTTCGCTATTTTCACTACACTAAAATGATTTTCTCCTCTTCCGGGTAAACGTAATATATACGGAATACGAGAGTATTTTATCTCATACTATTAACTAAACATTCTAGAGGGTTAGGTATGAAGGTGAGTGTAAAATTGGTAGAGGGCATGACTTTTATAGCTGAAACATCCTCGGGCCATGGAATAGTTATAGATACCAAACCTGAATACGGTGGTAAAAACCTCGGCCCCACCCCTATGGAGTTAGTTCTAACCGGCATAGCTGCGTGCACGGCCTTCGATATAGCTGTAATACTGCGTAAAATGAGACAGAGTTTTGAATCTTTAGAAGTTAAGGCCAGTGCAGAGCGGAGAGAGGAGCTCCCGAGGGTTTTTACGAGAATTCATATAGAGTATATAGTCAAAGGTGAGGTGGAGGAGGAGAAGCTTAAACGGGCTATAGAACTTTCTCAGGAAAAGTACTGTTCAGCCAGTAATACTGTTAAAAAAGGCGGAGTTGTGGTAGAAACAAGCTACAAAATAATTCGGTGAAATACGTGGAGGAGTTTCCTGTCTACAGAGAATTTATGACGGTTAACGTTTGTTCTAGGAGATTTAGGCGGAATAAAAGTTTACTCCTATACGGTGAGTGTGTACGAGATGAATATCCGGACATATTTCAGCAATATGCTGGTGAGAGAATACCATTAGCTGTGTGTATGGAGAAGGAACACGTAAACATAGTCGGCTTTAAACTCGCGGGATTACTGGCTAGAATGGATCTAGAAGAGATAGCTGTTTTAACTGTTGATGGATCTCTGCACTGCGTGCAGTTACATTTCGCTGTGGAGGAAGTCGAGAAAATTCTAGGGAAGAATTTGAATAGAAAACACTACGTCATAGAGGGTAGAAAAGTATTAGAGATTTCGAAGAAGGCGGTAAAGAAAGCTAGATATCTCTCATACATTCAAAATACCTTAGAATAGAGTTGAGGGTGATGATATCTGAAACTAAACTTGCCTAGAACTATAGAGTGGATCGACGGCAAAGTCCGGCTTATAAATCAACTTTTACTACCTCACGAACTCAAATATATAGAGACCAGAGATTGGAAACGTCTAGCTGACGCTATAAAGAGAATGGAAATCAGGGGAGCGCCCGCGATAGGGGTCGCAGCCGCATTTTCTCTGGCTCTCTTTGCTCAGGAATTGGCGGCGGTTAGCGTAGATGACGCTAAGGAAAAAATAGGGAAAGCCGCCGAGTACGTTAAAAATACCAGGCCTACGGCCGTAAACCTGTTTTGGGCTGTAGAAAGAATATTAAAAGCTGCGGAAAAAGCGGCTAGTCTCAGCGACCTAAAGGAGATAGTGGTTGGAGAGGCGCTTAAGATATGGAGGGAAGATGAAGAGACTAATAGGAAGATAGGAGAAATCGGGGAAAAACTGATACCCGATGGTGGAACTGTTATAACGGTCTGTAACGCGGGATCGTTAGCTACGAGTTATTACGGAACGGCTACGGCGCCTATCTATACTTCATACCTGAAGGGCAAAGAAGTCAAGGTGATAGCTATGGAGACGCGGCCGTACCTGCAAGGGGCTAGACTTACGGCGTGGGAGTTAAAACAAGCCGGCATTCCAGTCAAGATCATCACGGATAACTCGATTGGAATAGTACTAATGAAGGAAAAGGTCGACGTAGCGCTGGTCGGAGCGGATAGAATAACAAGGAAGGGGTACGTGGCTAATAAGATAGGTACTTACCCCCTAGCCTTAGTTTGCCGTGAAGCCAATATACCATTTTATGTAGTAGCCCCTACTAGTACTATAGATCCTTCAATTGAAACCGGAGATCAAATAGTCATAGAGCAGAGAGATCCAGAAGAAGTATTAAAAATATTTGGACGTAGAATAGCGCCCGAAGGAGTCGACGCGATATACTATGCCTTCGATATTACGCCGCCAGAACTTATAAGCGGCATAGTTACGGAAACCGGAATACTCGATAAACCGTTTGAGAAGAGTATTTCTAAACTTTTCTTAAAACGCTAATTCTTTTACAATTGTTTAAGCTTATTAAGTCATATTTAATATGTTAAATCATGGAACACAGGAAAATAGTTAAAATAGGTGGGTCTTACTATATAAGCCTCCCAAAGAGGTGGATTGATGCTCACAATCTGAAAGAGTCATCGATAGTAGCCGTCAAGGCTGGGAGAGGAGTTTTAGAAGTATACCCAGTCGGCGTGGAGACTAAAATGGAGATCGCTGAGATAGTTGCGGATGATTTTCTCCTGCAACGCCTAGTAACGTCTTACTTAGATGGTGCTGAAATCGTAGATATACGTTTTAGAGACGACCTAAACGCCGAGCTTATTGATAAACTTGAAAAAACGTTGAGACTGCTTGTTGGAGCGGAAATAGTAGAAGAATCGAGAAACAGAATAGTCATACAGTGCTTCCTTAGAGAGGATTACGATATTCCATCGTTGATATATCGCGTAGACAGAATTACCAGCTCAATGTACGTAGACGCCGTAAGAGCGATATTGAAGAAAGATAAAGAGCTGGCGCAATCTGTGATCTCGAGAGATGATAAGGTGGATAAACTGTTTTTCCTTATCGTAAGACTGATACGTAGCTCTCTAAAAAAGGCAGGTCTTAAATCTAACGAACTATTAAAGCTTCTTGATTACCGGTTGGCAGTAAGGAACTTAGAGAGAATAGGGGATTACGGCGAAGCTATCGCAAAAATATCGCTTGGCGTAAATGCTTCAATACCCGAGTTTTTCGAACAGTTAGCCGTATTTACTGGTAAGATAGCTGAGCTACAACACGAAGTAGTCAAGAGCTTCATAAACAAAAACATTTACGAATCAAGCAGATACGAGAAAATACTGAAAAATCTTTATAATGAATTAAACGAGCTTAGAAACGAGGCACTTAAAAAAGGTCTGCCGCCAATCACTTACCTCACCGTAGACAGGATTATAAGAATAGTAGAAGAACTCGAGGATATAGCGGGGTTAACGAGCGGCTAATAGAGAGAACGCAGAATAGCCCTTGCTATAAAATTCGCAACTTTTAAAGGCTCAGGCTGTCTCCCAGAGAATGTAAAGTTATTTAACAAAGCTCTAACCTCCCACTTTTTTAGGCCGAAAAACCTCACATAGACAGGGTACTTATTATGCAAGTACACAATCTCGCGCTTGCCGAGCCTATAGTATAGTTCCAGCCGTTTCTCGTAATCGTCTGGAAAGTATCTTTTAATATAATCCTCTATTCCCTCGGATTCTTCATAAGTTACGCATATTAGCGGGACTCGTGTTTCCTCATATACGGTGTTTAAATCGATAATATTAAACCAGGAAATTATACAGCCGTTAAGCATTATGACGCTAATATCCTTTCTATTTAGTGTTCTGAATATCTCAAGCACGCCGTTCGTAGCATCTAATCCGCCTACGGTTATAGTTGTAACAGCTACGCCATCAATTAGCCTGTCTCGTCGCATAACTACGCCTACTAGAACCGATTTCTCTCTATCACGTCTAAAGCTTTCGGCTATCCCCAAACATCTAATACCTTTCTTATGGGGAGAAACCATTCTTTCGCCTAATAACTGTAGTTAATAGGGTTAGAAAAATAAACGTTCAAAACTCGTCAATACTTCGCAACCTCCCTCAACCACTAATACCATATCCTCAATTCTCACGCCGCCGTATCTCTCCAAGTAAACTCCGGGCTCCACGGTAACCACCATTCCACTCAAGAGCGTATCCTTGCTTGCGGGATTCAACGTAGGGCTTTCATGAATTTCAAGTCCCACTCCATGCCCTAGTCCATGATTAAAGTATGCGCTCAGTCCATGTTGTTTTAAAGTTTCTCTAGCAGCTTTATCTACTTCAGCGGCTTTCTTCCCCGATCTGATAGATTCAATTGCGGTACGTTGAGCTTCTAGAACAGCGTTAAAAATCTTTAATTGTTTCTCCGAAGCCTTTCCACATATAAAAGTTCTAGTTATATCACTACAATAACCGTATATCTTGGCTCCCAAATCGATTATAATTAAATCGCCTTCTTTCAATTCTCTATCTCCGGGCTTAGCGTGAGGATAAGCCGCATTTTCTCCAAAAGCCACTATAGTATTGAAAGAACGATCGGCATGGTTAAGCCTAAACACTCTCTCAATTTCGCTTGCCACCTCCTCCTCGGTTACCCCTTTCTCAAGACAGTTTGAAGCTCTCCTCATAGCTTCCTCTGCTACTCTTATAGCTTTTCTTATAGCTTTCAATTCTTCTTCCGATTTTATGCTACGCAGGCTGACTACAGCCTTAGTAATGTCTGTTATCTCTCTACTCAGAGTCTTAACCAACTTCTCATGTTCGTCGACTTTGAGATTAGCTCTGTCAACTCCCACCTTACCTCTAACTCCATACTCACTAAGGATATTATTCACTAAATCCCAAGTTTTTCCTATGAAAACTCTCTCGTAAGGGCCTATTTCAGCTTCGTAAGAACTAATACCGATGACTTCGCCGTAAACAGTCTCCTTCTTAGCCCTCAGATACTCTAGGCGTGGAACCACTAATACTGGCTCAGCAGCTCTAACTAAAATAGTGGCTACAGCGCAGTCAAAGCCAGTAAAGTAAAACCCGTTATAAGGATTAGTTAGCACCACAGCATCGATATCTTCAACAGCTAACTTAGAAAAAAGAGATTCTATGCGTTTACGAAATATTTTTTCCATAAACATACTAGACCAAAAAACCAACTACAATATAACTTTATCTCAAGCAATATCAACTAAACGGGCAAATAGGCTACATTATTAACAATATTAGCAAAGAAAAATAAAATGTTAGGTTACTCGTGGACCTCCGTTTCCTTTATTTTAGCCTCGACTTTTTCAGCAGGAATAAATCTATCCTTCAACTTCTCCAGTACGCCGGGCAACGTCGTGTACTCCATTTCAGCACTTGGAAGCCTGTGAGGTTCAAACGGCCCATGTCTCCTAACGTAATCAGTAATCTCCTGTGCGAGTCTTCTAGTATAGTCGAACGCTGGATCATCGAATAAATCTCTTGGGCCCTCCAAGATGCCATTATGTAGCTGGAAACCGAGACCAACAACTCTGGGTGGACCGTCAAATCTCGTACACTGGGCATCTTTAAGACTAACGGGCATTAGAGGTCCATAGTGAGAACCTCTCATAAATCCTTCAACTAAGTGCGGGAACGAAAACGCCTCGAGAACTTCGCCAACGGCTGGAAGTCCGTGCTGAGCCCTTACAATCAGTACAGGGTCATCTTTACCCACATATTTCCCGGCGATTAAGCTTAGCCTAGTCACGCTGGCGACGGCGGCTATTAAGTTATCTCTTTTCCTCCACACTCTCCTAATTACGTATCGTTCATAAGATCCGATCAGAGCTAAGAGATCGTAAAGCTCTTCAGGTGCGTTTAAAATCACTACCTTATTCTCCAAGGTATCCATAACCTCGAACTTAAAGCCGTCGTGCATGCTGGGATCTATAACTAATCCTGCAGTGTTAAATGGGTCTGCGAACATTTTGTAGAGTGGGAAGTTCCATGCTGAGGGTGCTGTCTTGTCAGCGGCGAATACTATGATTGGCTCACTCTTCCTTTCTTCTATTTCCATTTCAGCTACTCCAGGTCCCATTCCTCTAACGTTTCCGCTAAAGGCTTCAGCTAGCAAGTCTTGTCCGGCGCCGTAGAGTTTTAGCGGTTTGCTCACCTTCTCTGTTATTTCGACAAATGTGTCCCAGGCTAGTTTGTGTATTTCTGGATTGCTTTCTCCCTTGGTGTGAGTCATGAGTAGTTGTACGTCGTCGCCTACATTGAAAACGTAGTAGTCTATAAGTAGACCATTTTCCTTAGCTTCTTGTAGCTTTTTTCTAGCTAATTCCAATTGCTTAGGGTGTACGGTTGAATGACCTACCCATCCTCCGATATCTGCCTTTATTAGGGTTACGGTGACTTTCACATTTTCACCCTTGCCTGCAACGTGGAGGGAGTATATATTTCTACCTCGTCTATGTACTACTATTCAGTAGTAATTTTAGCTATCACTTCGTGTTCATTTAGAATAGAGTTGCTAAGGTACAGCTTCTATGTTCGGCCGATTGCTCTTAACTGTGATGACGTGTTATGCGGTCTTATACGTTATCGTGAGAGGAACATATTTTAGGATAATACTACTTATAAGTAGTAGCTGGTGTTCAGCTTATGGAGTTGGAAGAAGGACTTATCAACTTGGGTTTTCCTCCGAGGAAAGCTAAAGTATTAGCAGCTTTAATAGAGCACAAGCCGTTAAGCGTTGATGAGCTTGTAGAGCTAACGGGGATTCCCAGGCCACACTTATATACCGTACTTAGAGAACTTCTCATTCAAGGTCTAGTCTTAAAAGTTGAAGGTAAGCCTTCACGGTATACGATAACAACAGATAAGCGAGTTTTTGAAGAATTGGTTCAGAGCCGAATTCAGTATTTTAAGGCCTTTTTAGAAAAGGTAGCTGGTAAAATTATTGATAAAAGAATTAGAGGAACTTTCTACTTTGCTGATGGGACTTCTTTGAAAAGGGAGTTTGAAAGATTACTGGAGACGTGTCGAGTTAGAATTTGGGTATACGTGCCTAATTTCTCGCTCTTAAATAGGAGAATTATTAAGAAATTCGATTATGCTACTGGACAGGGACTTGACGTAAGGATAGCTACTAGCGATGAGGTATTTATTAATTCACCCGCAGGACCGCCGAGCTATATTAGGTATATAGAGCCAGCCAGGCCCATGCTTTTAGGAATACTGGACTCTAAAACTGTTTTCAGCTATGTAGTTAAGATGAGAATCAGAGGCGGTTTTGTGTCCAGCGAGGAAGACGTTTTAAAAGATTACGCTATAATGTTTGAGCACATGTGGGTGGACGATTATGCCGAGACATTATATAGAGTTAAGGCAAGGATTATTAAACCCTACTAGATTTGGGGGTTGTAAATTCCCAATCGTCTATATTGGTTGCTATATCAGTCAATACTTTTCGAGCAAGTTCTTCAGGCATGCTGAAGAATAGCTTGGCTAAATGTTTACAGAATTGCATAGATGCACAACGTTTTTCCCAGTCCGCGCAATCATGAAGTACTCTTTTATCCTTTAAATCTATAATTACAGTGTAATCTTTTACCTTCGCCTCTATTTTTTCCTTATCAATCCTGTATATTTCAAGCCGTGAATCGGGGATCTCTCTACCTCGCTCTAAGCGTTTTCTATTTAAGAAGAGCAATAACAGATCTTCTATGCTAGCTTTCTCAAATTCGAATTTTCTTGCTTTTTCCTTTACAAGTTCTACTACCTTTCTCTGGAAATAGTACTCTATCTCTTGCAATTTCCTCCGCTGTCTACTGTTGATTAAACCGAGCAAATTTAACATTTGTAGAGCATTTGTAGGCGCATAACCTCTAAAATGATTGTTAAAATAGCCGAAGACGATGCCAACTTCTTCCATTATCTTCTTTACTCTAGGTTTCCACTCTTCAAGCTCTTTCATAGAATACATGTAGTAATACCAAGGCTTATCTCCTCTGCCGTGCCACCTTATGTATGCGAAGCCAGCTGTAATTTTTATCACGGGAGGTAGTAGCGGTTCATCTACTACCGTAAAAGCTACATTATATTTTTCTAGAAGCGAATATACCTTATCGCTAAGCCACGACTCATGTCTAAATTCAATTGCAAATCTATACCTATCCGTGGGCAATACGTTTAGAAAATCTTCGAAATAGGGGACTTCCTCTACTGTAATAGGCGGGAGCTGAATCAGAAAAGCTCCGAGTAACCTGTTACTCCTCAAAGGATCCATTATTTTCAGAAAACGATTTAAATCATTTTCGATTCCCAAAGAAGGATTTAATCGTTTTTTATGAGTTATCTCCTTAGGAATTTTTGCTGAAAAACGGAAGCCGGGCGGGGCTACTCTAGCTAGCCCTTTGATAAAATTAATGGATGGATAGGAGTAAAAAGTCGAATTTATTTCCACGGTATTGAATATTTCAATATACTGTGAAAACAGGTGTTTTTCGCTAGTATAGAAGGGGCCTATCCAATCATCATAATCCCAACCTGAAGTTCCTATGTATACTCTAGAAAAGAACATGGCTACCTCCAAAATCCTCGCTTCTAATCATAGTCAATATTAATGGAGTATTTTTAGTCATTAAACCATTAACTAGGAATTCCTCTGATGACAATTTACGTAATAGTGGTTCCTCCTGTTCTAGTAGAGGAAAAATGTCCTCAAGAAGTCTATTATAAGGACCTGTAAAGAGTAAATTTACAGCATAGCGTAACAGAATACTTAACTCAGTATCGACGCCTATATCCAAGAATACGGGTTTTCTTAAAGATACTAAGAGCCTTGCTAGTTTTTCTAAATCGGGTATGTTAAGCGGGCGGATATTCGTGATGAGCGTGTAGCGGTAATCCGGTTTTGCGAGATAGTATAGAATCGTAAGTAAAGCTCGGGGACCTTTATGTTCAGAAACGTCTATTATCAGATTCTTTTCTAAATTCGGCTCTTTTTCTCCGATCGTCAATATGCTACCTAGTGATTGTAAAAAATCTATGAATAAATCCGTATCTTTCCTTAGCGATAATTCTACTAGAAGCTCTCTAAATGGTATCTCTTTATTCTTTTCATAAATACTCTCAAAAAGGGTGATAAAGGGCTCGGACCACCCATAGATAGCGAGAAAATCCCTGTTAAGCGCGGAAAATGGAAGTTTAAAATCCTCACCGAGCTTAAGCACTTTAAACTTATTCTTAACAGTTCTATCTAAATTTTTGATAAAACCTCCCGTGGTATCGATCACAGTCACCTTATACTCTTTCAAACAGAAAATAGTAGCCAAAGCGCTTAACAAGGCATCGGACCGCATGCCAGCTATTACGTTTAAAGTCCAGAAATCTCTAGGAGAAATTTTTAAAATATCTCCGCTAACTCTCTCACGGCCTAGAGGGAAATTCTCCTGCCAGTCGTCTGGAGCTAATACATCGTTCGCTTTTACCTTTTTTATAAACATTGGTGTAGAAGGAAACCACCCGCTCCACGCCTTATATATGCGGCGTTCTCCCCCTATACCCTCTAGCCTTATCTTAGCTACGACTTCTCGCCCCTTTTCCCCAGCTAGCAAGAGTTCGGAATCCTGCTCTATATCCACTACTTGCACTACGACGCTTCTATCCTCTTCGGAAATTTCTATGAGCTCGCTGAGCTCGATTCTCTCCTCTAGATCACAGTACAATCTAACTTCATCTCCTCGTTTAGATTTAATCTGCATTTTCCCGCCTCAACGCTAAATCAGTAAAGGAGGAGAAGCCTCACCCGCTCGGTTTGGGACAGTTTCATCACCAACAATATACTAAGTGTTTTGTGATATATTTCTTTTAACTGGAGCACCGGATTTAAGGCAAGATTTAATAATTAATTCCCCTTCATAGGGTTTGGGCATCGGAATGGCGTTTATTAAGCTAGTAGAATACGAGAAACCAAAACTTAAAGACCCGATACTAGTACAGGGATTGCCGGGTTTAGGCTTAGTAGGCAAGCTAGCTGTGGATTATATCGTTGAAGAGCTTAAACTCCCTAAAATAGCTGAGCTATATTCTTCCCACCTCTTACTCCCTCAGGGAAATGCGGGCATATTCATCGAGATAGACGGAACGTTTAACCTGCCTAGGTATGAATTTTATCTATACAAGGGTGAAGAAAACGATATAATTTTCCTAGCTGGTAATACGCAGCCCGTAGCCTGGGGACAATACGAGGTCGCCGAAAAAGTTCTCGAGTATTTTGAAAAAATGGGGGGTAAAATGGTGATCGCCGTATGTGGTACGACGGCTGCGGGGGAAGAGAGCAGAGTGTTTTGTACGGCTGACGATCCCGAAACTATAGAATATCTTAAAAAGCTCGGGTTTAAAGTTTCATCCAGTGGTTCAGTTACGGGGGCTTGCGGAGTACTGCCGGGACTTGCAAAAATAAGAGGTTTTAAAACATTTATCCTGATGGGATCAGTCCAGAGGACGTACGTCGATCCGGAAGCTGCCAGAGAGGTGGTTAAAGCGCTGGTAGAGATTTTAAAAATAAAGATCAGTCTAGAGGACCTGGACAAAATGATAAAAGATTTCAGAAGAAAAGAAGAGGAAATGGTTAAGCTCAGAGAAATCTGGGAGAGAGTGGAAGAAAGGAGGAGAAGGGAGCCTGAACAGCCTTGGTATGTGTAATTGGCTTTGTGAACTCCTCTTTTATATAAACAGTTTTTTCTGTCATCAAATACCTTCAAGATCGCTCTTCATAGCAGGTTTTCAACTACCTCTTTGTTCGCGTTGTACGGCATTGAATCTAGGACTTCTAGTAGGTTATTTATGGCTCTTCTCGAGGTATAAAGCTAAAAAATTCTGTTACAATTTACTTTTAGTACTAGTATTTTTAGCTCCTATAGCTATAGATGGGTTAACCCAGTTTTGGGGGCTTAGGGAGAGCACGAACGAGTTGAGGATTATCACC
>JALURF010000152.1:0-5497 GCA_027017165.1 Thermofilaceae archaeon | reverse complement strand
TCACCGGGGCATTAGCGGGGATAGCGATAGCTAATGCCTTCGGCTACGTAGTCTTTGAATTAAAAAACTTCAATTACGAGAGAACCGGGTATAGAACTTGCTTCTTAGTATACCTACTCGGAATCTTTGCTGTAATTCTTCTCATTAAACTAGCTGTGGAGTTCGGCGATATCCTAGTCTACTACGTTTTTTCGCTTATTCTAACCTTGCTTACAATCTTGAATAATATCTTGATCCCGCTCTACGTCGTCTACTTATTGATTAGATATTTAGCTAAGCGCTATTTTGAATAATTTAAGGTTAATACCCGGCGGTGTAAAAGTGCCTATTGATAGCTCATCTATACTTAAAAACCTAGGCTACGACTTTTACACTATAACCGAGAGAGGCGTAGAACCCGAGCTAGTCGACATCACGTTTAAAGATTTAATCCCGGAGTTCGCGAACGCTAGTGGCCATGCCAGGGCAGTTGCTGAAAAAAGACTCTATAAACACCAATACGAAGCGTTTAAGGCTCTCTTAGAGGGTAAGAACGTGATATTAAGGTCCGGAACTGGCTCGGGGAAGACCGAGGCATGGCTGGTGTATTCCATTAAAAAGGGAGTTAAAACGCTAGTTCTCTACCCAACGCTAGCTCTGGCTAACGACCAGATTAATAGAATCAGGAGCTATGCTCAAGCTGTCGGAATTCCGGTCGATGCTATAGACGCTAAGAGGAGAGAGGAGTTTTACAAAAGAGGGGTTAAGGGAAGTAGGCTCAGAGAGTATATGGGAAGTCTCCAGATACTAATAACCAATCCCGCTTTCCTACTCATGGATCTCAAACGGTACGCCGTGGGAAGTAGAAGCACGGTGTTGTCTAAGGTTATACCAAAGGTTCAATTAATCGTTGTGGACGAGCTCGATTTCTACTCTCCGAGAGAAATAGCATTACTCTTATCTATGATCAAAATACTAAAAACGCTGTCTCCTACAGATTTTCAAATAGCTATTCTGACGGCGACTTTAGGCAATCCTGAAGAACTGGGAATTTTCTTAACCGAGATAAATGGGAAAAAGACAGCTGTTATTTATGGAAAAGCTTTCAAAGTGCCAAACAAGACGTTCCTAATATTAGGGAAAAATCTCAAGCAGGTATGGAACGCTATAAGGAAATATAAAGAAGCCGTAGCCTCCGCGCCGGAGATAGGCAAAGACGTACTAGAGTCGCTAGAAGACTTTGAACTATTCAAAGAGAACTTCTATAAGGTACTAGAAGTGTTAGATGCCTTAGGATTGGAAAGTCCCAGAGTAGAGCTTGAACCCATTGAGATTTTGGAGAAGTATTTAAACGATGAGGGAGTAACGCTGGTCTTTACGAGGAGCATTGCTAAAGCCGAAGAACTGGCCAGAAAACTAAAACATAAATTACCCGAGGAATCCGTCGATAAAATTGCCACTCATCATCATCTAGTCTCTAAGGCTTTGCGGGAGAAAATAGAACAAGGCGCTAGAGAGGGCCGTGTTAAGCTTATTTTCACGCCGAGAACGCTGGCCCAGGGAATAGATATAGGAACTGTTATACGGATAGTCCATATAGGCTTGCCTGATGATGTTAGAGAATACCACCAGAGAGAGGGGAGGAAGGGCAGGAGAAAGGAGATAAGCTTCACCGAATCGATTATATTCCCCTTATTGAGGTGGGATAGAGAACTTTTAACGCGCGGGGTCTCCATCTTTAAATCGTGGCTCGAACTCCCGTTAGAACATGTTATCGTTAACCCTGATAACAAGTATTCCCTGCTCTTTGAAGCTCTCTTCAAATTCGTATCTCCTACTTTAAGGAAATCCCTTTCTAAAGACGAATACAAGTTCCTAGAAAGATTTGGTTTGGTGAAAGAGGGAGAACTGACTAGAAGAGGTAAAAAAGCGTGGACTAACCTGAATTTTTACGAATTTTCACCGCCCTATGGAATTAAAAGAGTAAAAGTAAGGTATGGAGAAGAAAACTACCTCGAGGATATATCATTCTGCGATTTAGTCGAGAAATTCCAGCCCGGCTGTATAGATTATACTGAAGATGCTATAGTGACCCAGCATAGACTTGGAGGTAAATCTGGAAGGGCTGTAACAGCCGTGATTGAGGAGCCTTTAAGCGAGCGGGTTATATGGAGCAACGATGCCTTGGCCTACGCCTACGAGGAGTATAGAAAGGCAAAATATAGATGGGGGGAGGAGCCGGGAATTTTCAAGGATTACGTAACAGGAAGGTTACACTCGGAGGTCATATGTGTCGTTCACCCTCCTCTCCGTGGATTTGGCATATACACTAAAATACCGAATAGGGTGCAGTGGATTTTACGAGGGAGGAAAAGCCGACTAGTCCCGGTGGACGGCAAAACTCTGGTTGTTAGAAATCTAAGAGTTATTGAGGTCCCTACGGGAACTTACGGAAAATACAACGACTATACGTACGGCCTTTCGGTTGAACTAGACCCGGGGGAGGATCTTAAATGGCTACGGATAGGACTCGCGTTGCTAATGGTGGTTCTTAGAATGGAGTATCGGATAGCTTTTGAGACGATAATGTACGACTTAGCTAAGGTAGGCGAAAAGAAGTTGATGATACTACACGAACCTGAAAGCGCCGGACTTCTAGAAAAGATGGATTGGCTTGAAGTAATGAAAAGAGTTGAGAAGTTTGAACCCGACGACTTAACAGAGGTTTTGCTACAAGTCGTGGATGAGGATGCTCACTTGGAGTTTGTAGCGAGCGGGTTAAGATGGGATATAGCTAAACAAGCCACCATGAGAGCTTTAAGTTACCTACTGCTCAGGGAGAAGATAGCCTTAAGGATTAAAGGTAGAGAGGTATACGTCCCTAAGCCTTCAAGAGCTTTGAAAATAGCCGTAATAGACGTCTTAACTTTGCCCTTGGATGATGAGGGGCGAGTAGCCTTAATAGCGGCTGGAATATACGATGGAGAAGAATTCACTATACGCGAATCGTTCAAGGAGTTCTACATCGTCGGGAGAGAGGTAGGAGAAATAGAGGATAAAATTAGAGAGCTTTTAAACAAGGATTTCATTATAGGAGTATACGGACTGGACGAACTACTCCGTGTAATTTCAAAAGGCAGTTTAACTTCTCTTGTAGCGCTGTTATTGGGATTAAAACAAATGGGCAAAATTGTAGATGTTAAAGAAGAGGCTGCTAGGAAATTCGAAGTCGATAGACTTCCCTTGGAAGAGGTTGAGAGCGCCTTAGGATGGGAGAGAACTATGTACCTTCAAGATATTAGGATGGAATGGGAGAATACACGTAGATACGTTAGGGATAAGCCTTATTCCAAATGGATTTCCTCGTCACGCTATCTGCAGAAGAAAATCGGCAAATACATAGAAGAGAATTTAGAAACCATATATAAGCTCTACCTGGTCTTAACTAATCTTTGATAAGGTATAAGCTTTATATTTTTATGAGCTGACTAGCTATATACTACGTGTGGAGGTTGTTTCATTTCAAGCCCGATAAATGGTTTGAATTAAAGACGTGTAGCTTGTGCGGTGCTAAATCCAAGACTATTTCAGAGGTTATAGGAGTTTGCGTGGATTGCCTTAGAAACAGGACAGAAGAAGCATTAAAAATCGCGGAGAAAGCTCACATAGAGAGCAAGAGGAGGTACGGCCTTCCATCTTCTCCGCCGAGAGATTTCGAAGGAGTCGTGTGCAGGAATTGTGCTAATGAATGTTCTATACCGCTAGGTGGCGTAGGTTTCTGCGGATTAGCGGAAAATGTCGATGGGAAATTAAGATGGAGGATAAAGTTGCCTTTTGAAGCTGTAGTGGATTGGTACTACGACCCCTTACCCACAAATTGCGTGGCGGGGGATTGGTGTCCCGCTACCACAGGCCTGGGATACCCTAAATATGCTGTATCTCCGAGAGGAGAACACGGCTACTACAACTTGGCTGTTTTCTACGGAGCCTGTAATCTCGATTGTATATTCTGTCAAAACTGGCATTACCGCGATAATACTCGCAGATTATCACCCGTGAAGAGTTATGAAGAGTTGGTTGCAGCCGCGGATAGAAGAGTTACCTGTATATGCTTTTTCGGAGGAGATCCTACTCCACAACTTTCAAATGCTATTCTGGCGGCTAAGAAATCCCTAGAGCGGGCTAGAAGGGAGAATAGGATATTGAGAATATGTTGGGAAACTAACGGGCTTATGAATAAGAAATTGTTATCGCAAATCGTGAAATTATCCCTAGAAAGCGGTGGTATAGTGAAATTTGACGTCAAAGCCTGGTCCTATCCCGTCTATAAGGCGTTGACGGGAGTCTCGAACGATAAACTTTTCGAGAACATCAGATATGTAGCGAGTTTTATAGATGAGAGGCCGGAAGTTCCGCTCTTTATGGCGAGCACTCTTCTAGTTCCAGGCTACGTAGATGAGTATGAAGTTAGGATGATTGCCAAATTCCTGGCCGATCTAAATCCAGCTATACCGTATAGGCTATTGGCTTTCCACCCCGACTATATGCTCAGCGACCTTCCCCCCACCAGCAAGAATCATGCCAAGGAGGCTCTGGAAGCCGCGCTTAGCGAAGGTTTAGAAAACGTTTCTATTGGTAACGTATGGCTCTTAGGAGACTATTACTAAAACGTTTTATTATGCCGATGCTAAATTATTGTCGTTGGTGAGTATATGTCTATTAGAGTTAAAAAAGACCTTGTTAACAAGGTGGTTATAGACGCTAAAGGGAGAAAAATAGGGAGCGTAGTCGATGTGGAACTGGATTCGGAGAGTATGGTTGCTAAAACATTAATAGTCAAGAGCGCTATAAAAGAGGAGGCTAGTAAAATAGGGAAAATACTGGGAAAGTTGAGAGGTAAGGAAGAGATAGCCATCCCTGTAGATTATATTCAAGCAATAAGTGATTACGTAGTGCTCAGATTAAAGCTTGAAGATGTGGTTTCGAAACTTAAGGGATGAGCATGAGCAGTGAAATCGAAAAAATATTCGATAAAGCGATCAAAGAGAACAGAGGAATATTAACGACATATGAGTCAAAGCTTGTGATAAAGCTTTATGGTTTACCTGTAACAGAAATGGGCTTCGCGAAAAATATAGAAGAAGCTCTAGAAATCGCTCATAAAATAGGCTTTCCGGTGGTGTTAAAAATAGTCTCACCCGACATAATACACAAAATGGATGTAGGCGGTGTAGTATTGAACATACGAAACGAAGGAGAGTTAAAAAAAGCTTATCAGGAAATGATAGAAGGCGTCAAGAAGAAAGTTCCAAAAGCCCGAATATACGGAGTCTTAGTGGAAGAGATGTTAAAACCTGGAGTTGAAGTTATAGTCGGAGGCATAAGAGACAGACAATTCGGCCCGGTAGTAGTATTCGGACTAGGAGGGGTTTTCGTTGAAGTTTTTAAGGATGTATCTTACGGAATAGCTCCTCTTGAAAAAGAAGAAGCTTTAGACATGATAAAAAGTACGAGAGCT
>JALURF010000151.1 GCA_027017165.1 Thermofilaceae archaeon | reverse complement strand
CGGTAAAAGCAATCTCGGTAAGAAATTAGCTCAATTTCTCGGAGATGAACGCTTCGTAGTCGAGTGGGGAGACGAGCCTCAATATCCCTGGTTGTTTAGAAGTGTTGAAGAAGAGAAAAAGTTGTTCTGGTTCCGAAGCGATGCTCACTATCCTCTAATATTCACGCCTTTGCACGAGGATATACACACCTGCTGGGATCAGCCAGTTCTAACTAACCCGGGCAGGACTTCGATCTGGTTCTTCGATAGGTATTGGTTCCCAACCGGTGTTGCGTGGTTAGTTAAAAGAGTTGGAGGTAGGCTCTATGAAGCCGTAGTACCTCCGCCCGATGAAGAGGTACCAATGAGAGAGAAATTCTTCGCCACGATGCTAGGTGTATATGCGGAGAAAGCCGTAGAGATATGGGAAAGGCTTAAAGCCAAGGCTTTAAAGAATTTAGAATACCTGGATAGCATTGATTATGATAAATTAACGCTGCCCGAACTATGTTTAGTACTTCAGGACGCCTTGGATATCTACGAAGAACACTTTAAGATGCACTGGTACGTCAATACCGCTTACTATGGCGTGCTGACTACTTTCCAGAGCAAATGGAGAGAAATACTAAAAGAAGAAGTAGACAAGATAATCTACGGCGACCTCTCAATATCTCTAAAAGACTTGAACTGGGATAGACTAAAAGGAATGTATGAACTAAAAGAAATGATAAAGAATAGCCCGGCTCTAAACAAGCTCTTCAGATCGCCTATTCCAGCTAGCGAGATTCTCAAAAAGCTCGAGGAAACTGATGAGGGTAAAGAATTCTTAAAGCGCCTAAGAGAATTCCTTAAAGTCTATGGGTGGACTAGCCCGTACGTACACCAGCTAAACGTAGAATCCTGGTATGAGAAACCCGAAGATTGTCTCGAACAGTTAAGATTCTATCTCATAACAGATTTCAACTATGATAAGGCGTGGGAGGAGGCTAAGAAGAAGAGAGACGCGGCTATAGAAGCTTTCAAGAAGAAAATCGAAGAGAAAGGCGTAACCGGGAAGGAGAAAGAAGAGCTGCTAATGTGGCTTGATAGAGTGCTAAGATTAGCGCCTATAAACCCTGACCACCACTTCCTCTTCGACCAAGGCACCCAGACCAGAGTAGGCTTTATAGTTAGACAGATCGGTAAGAGACTCGCTGAAATGGGCGTTCTAGAAGATCCCAACGATGTATGGTATCTACGCTACAACGAGTTGAGAATGTTATGTGTTGATCCGAAGGCATTCGACGCCAAGAAGATAGCTAAAGAGAGAAGAGAGAAAATAGAAGAGGAGTATAGGAAGACGCCTTATCTATTCTGGTTCGGAACAGCTACCGAATGGGCAATAAAGAAGGAGATATGGGCTACCGCTTATTGGGGCTGGAGCGAGGAAAGACTAAAACGCGCTGAAGAGCTTAGAGAAATTATAGAAGGTAAGAGACCCCCGCCCAAGATTATCAAGGGCATACCGACAGGCACTCCCGTAGCTGAAGGCCCGGCTAAGATAGTGATTTCGCCCAAGGACTTCGCTAAGGTAGAGTATGGAGATATAGTTGTAGCCATAATGACCAGTCCTGCCTGGGGTGCAATACTACCGAGGATTAAAGGATTGGTGACTGATTCGGGAAGCCCGATAGCCCACCCGGCTATAATATCCAGAGCTTGGGGTATCGCCTGCGTGGTAGGTGCTGAGATAGCTACCCAAGTAATTAAGGACGGCATGAGGATTAGAGTAAACGGTATGGACGGTACGGTCGAAATTCTCGATTAAAACCCTAATTTATTTACCTTTATTTTTGTTTGGTGATATTAGCTTGGCTTCTTTTATCCCAAGATATAAGATAGTGGAGAAACTGCGCTCGAAGATATCGGAGGACGAGCCCATTATAATTGCCGGAGTAAGCACGGGTCACGCAGCTATATCTGCGGAGAAGGGAGGAGCCGATCTCCTCCTTTTCTACAACTCGGGACGCTATAGAATTATGGGTATAGGGTCGCTAGCTGGTTTACTCCCCTTTGGAGACGCTAATTCTATGACGTTGGAGCTCGCTAGAGAAATGACTGGAGTCGTGGAGGAAACGCCATTGATAGGCGGTGTATGCGCCGTAGACCCATTTAGAAATATCAATAGGTTTTTAAGAGAATTAAAAGAGGAATACGGGATTTCCGGAGTTATTAACTATCCTACAGTATCCATGTACGGCGGCTTACTTAGAAAAAACTTGGAAAAACAGGGTTTTAGCTATGGAAAAGAACTTTTGATGATAAAAAGCGCGCGTAAACTAGATATGCTAACTACGCCCTATGTTTTCAACCCGGAGGAAGCCCGGAGCATGGCTGAGGTAGGAGCCGATATCCTCATAGCGCATATAGGCTATAGGGAGAAAACCTTAAGCCTTGAGGAAGCAATTGTCTTGTTAAATAGAATCGTGAAAGAAGCTAGAGAGGCAAACCCTGAGATTATAGTTTTATGTCATGGTGATCCTATAGTCGATCCCTATAGCTTTAAATACGTGTATAAGCGGGTTGAGGGATTAGCGGGTTTCATGGGATTCGCAGCTATAGAGAGGCTGCCCGTGCGAGAGGCGATTATAAATAGGCTTAAAGAATTTAAATCGATAAGAAAATAATTATTCTTCTCTTTCTTTTTTAAGCAGTTTAAGAAGATCTTCGTGCATTTCATACCATACGTTATGATATGAATTTAAATCATCCGTCACAAAGCTATGTTTTCCCTCCTTAATAGCGTTAACAGCCATGTTTAGTCTTTCTAGATATTGCGTGTACCAGGGAAGCTTCTTCACGATCTTTCCTAGAAATACTTTAACCTCTTCATGTGTTTTCAGGAGATCTTCTATAACTGCTTTATCGTATTCTGGATCTTTATGGTCGTTAGGAACGGGTTTTCC
>JALURF010000150.1 GCA_027017165.1 Thermofilaceae archaeon | reverse complement strand
CAAACAGTAGTTTCAGAAAAACTACATAAGAAAATTGTCGAAATAGCCAAAAAAGAAAAGAAATCTATTAAAGAAATCGTGAGAGAAGCCTTAGAAGAATGGGTTATTTGGAAAAGCGATATTGAAGAAGATGCCTTTCTAAGTTCTGAACCTATAGACTTTGGCGTAGAAACGGATTCTAGCAAAATTGAAACTCTAATCTACCGGGGAGAGAGGAAATGATGATATTCGCCGATTCATCCGCCTATATAGCATACTACAACAAGAGAGATAAAAACCATAACAAAGCCGTATCTCTCGTTAAGAAGATAAGAAATAGAGAATTCGGACCTGTAATAATCTACACATCAGACTATGTATTCGACGAAGTCGTAACAACGGTACTACTTTTAACTAAAAACAAAGATTTAGCAATTAAAATAGGAGAATTCATCAAAGCTTCAAAAATAACTAAAATCATAAAAGTTGACGAAGAAATATTTCACAAAGCATGGGAAATATTTAAGAAACGTAGAGATAAATTCTGGAGCTTCACTGATTGTACATCTTTTGCAATAATGGAAAAGATGAACATAAAAACAGCCTTTACATTCGACAAACACTACATACAAGCAGGTTTTAATACGATACCATAAACTCACGGTAACAGCATATTACCTAGAGGTATGCTATATAAACTCGCTTATTGTAAGGACATCATGCTTAACAGTAAATTTAGGCTATTCATGGAGAGAATTGTAGCTAGAGTTCTTATGTAGGCTTAATGTGCATTAATTGTGATACGAATATCTCTATGGGTCAAAATAGCGATTTTTACCCAACGAAATACTTATATACCGTTGAGCCTCTGACCCAGACATGCTACGGCTTTTCGACGACGGAAACCACAAGGTGATAGTTTACAGGGATTTAACTCCGAAAGGCGCAGTCCAGTCTAATCAAGCAATTATAGTTGAAGGCGAGACTGGGATGATTATAGATCCGGGCGGTAGGGTGACTTTTACGCCTTTATTTTCTAAAATTTCTAAAGAACTTCCAGCTTCAAAATTCAGATATATCTTATTGACGCATCAAGACCCAGATGTAGTAGGGGCTATAGCTTCGTGGAAAGTCATAAACCCTGATATTAAGATACTGATACCTAAAGTGTGGTATAGATTTCTCCCACATATGCTCCCCTCTAGCGGAGATTTGAAAGAAACGGTTATACCCGTGGAAGATGAAGGCATGGAACTACAGCTCGGAGACATAGTTCTGAAACTTATACCTTCTCACTTCCTCCACTCTCCCGGAAACTTCAGCCTATACGATCCAGTCTCGAAAATTCTCTTCAGTGGAGACGTCGGAGCATCTCTACTTCCACCCGATCAAGACTACGATTTCGCTGAGAACTTTGAGGAACACGTAAAGTACATGGAAGAATTCCATAAAAGGTATATGGCCTCTAGCAAAGCTTGTAAAGCGTGGGTTGAAAGAGTTCGAGATTTAGATATAGAAGCTATAGTACCCCAGCACGGAGCCATAATGAAGGGCAAAGAAATAGTAAACGCTTTCCTCGAATGGCTATATAATCTAGAGTGTGGAGTAGACCTACTATAATTCCATCTTTATATTGATAAATAATAAGCTAGCCTTACGACTCGATCCCATATTAACAATCAGTATTACCACTACTCGATATAGATTTTAGATGAGTTATATGGATTATAAAGTCAGTTGGGGACTTCGCGCTTAGCTAAGCCGGGTAAAGCGGTTAATGCTAAAACGATACCAAATATCCAAGCCTCCGGCGGCGACCAACTGCTCTTAACTAAAGCTGCTTCGATAAATACGGGTTCTTCGCTTATTGGGACGTTCGCTGAATCGTATTCCTCTTTTTCTCCCACGGCGTTTACTACGTAGACTTTGCCCGTGAATATGCTGGATACATCTACGTTTTCCACTCCATGGCCGTTATACCACACCAGCAGAAATCTCTCCCCGCTTTTAGACCTAAACTCAAACGCGACTATTCCAGGCCCCAGGTCGACCTCGCCTATATACTCGGAGTTTAAGAGCTTATCTTTAGAATATTCGCAGATATAGGGGTAGGGATCTCCCTCTACATAGCTGAAAGAGCTAGAGCCGGGGTGTTTTTTCTCCCATTCATAGTACTGGTCGGCGACCTCCGATGCAGTCGAATACACTGCTATAAGGTTGCCGCTTGGTGTCCGTTTATTTATAAAATACTTATTAAGCCAGTTGAAGAAATCTTCTATATGGTCGTTGTATTTATCTCCAAAATTCGGGTGATGTATTACTCCCCACGTCCAAACCTTATCTTCGTAGTTTCTCATTTCCCTATACTTCCACTCTACATAAAGCATCAGAAATTGCCTTTTTAAAGTATCAGACCTGGAATCTACTCCTCCATGCGAAGTGGTCGAGCCTATCTGAGCCCTGTGATCTACACTGACAAAGCCTACGCTTTTATCCTCTTCCAACGCGTGTCCTTTTAAATTTGAACATCTAGCTCTCCAAGGATTCCAGACTATATGACCGAAATAGTTTAACGCAATCTCAGGCCTATTGCCTATCCCTATATCGTAGCCGTATTTCTTCATCAAATCGTCTTCTAGCTCATACTTTTCCCTCTCAAACATAGCACACATAGCTCTATTCCCTCGAGCTCCTACTTCTTTCAACACGGTATCGATAGCTACCTTAGCGTCTCTAAACCATACATCTGGAGCGTTTGGACATTTAAACCATTTATCTCTTTTCTTATCGTAACAAATGTTATGCGCGTGAGTCCCGATTTCATGTCCCTCCTGTACTAGCCTTTCTATCGGCTCGAGCTCATTCCTCCTCAAAGCCAATTGCATATAATACCCGTTAAAGAGAGCGGTCATCTTAACCCCGCTTTTCTCGGCGAAGTCTAGAAGC
>JALURF010000149.1 GCA_027017165.1 Thermofilaceae archaeon | reverse complement strand
ATCTATGATATCATGGTAAAAAAATTTATCTATCTTTAGATTATTCGGGGCTTAGTACCTCATTATATGAATAAACTGTATTAATTGTTGAATAAAATAGAAACTAAGAGTTTCTTACCATTTATTTTTAGTAACTAAAATTATAAGCCGAGCTTGGCCGAGAGCTTCCAGGCATCTATCTGAACTTCTTCCTTAGGTTCTTTAGATATTCTTCTCTCTTCTCCCGCTATTATAGGCAGTTTAAGTCTCTCGCCTCTATATTTTTTAATTTTCTCAATTATATTCCTCTCTTTTATGAAATTCGTAGTTATGATTCCCTTGTTAAAAGCTTCATCTCTAAACACGACCTCGTGGAAAATTATGTTAGTAGCCACGCCTTCAATTACCGTTTCCTGAAGAGCTCTTCTCATTCTCTTAATGGCTTCTAGTCTATCTCTACCCCAAACTATCAACTTTAGAATGAGAGGGTCGTAGAAAGAGGGTATTTCATAGCCTGGATAAATCCCCGAATCAACTCTAACTCCAGGACCGCTTGGCGGCAGATAGTTCGTAATCACGCCAGGTGAAGGCATAAAGTTACGGAGAGGATCTTCGGCGTATATTCTTGCTTCAAAGGCATGTCCTTTCTGCTCTATTTCGTTCTGGCTTATGCTAAGTTCCTCGCCAGCAGCTATTCGGAACTGTTCTTTAACGATATCAATTCCAGTAACCATCTCCGTGACTGGATGTTCAACTTGTATTCTGGAGTTTACTTCTAAGAAGTAAAACTCGTCTAAATCCGATATGTATAGGAATTCTATAGTTCCGGCGTTTACATAGCCTACAGCTTTAGCTACTTTTACGGCTAAGCTAGTTATCCTCTCTCTTCCTCTCTCGTCTAGTGCTGGCGAGGGGGATTCCTCGATTAATTTTTGAAAACGCCTCTGAACCGAGCATTCCCTCTCATAGAGGTGAACGACATTTCCATGAGTATCGGCTAGTATTTGGACTTCTATATGTCTGGCTTTTGGAAAATACCTTTCTATATATACTTCTGGATTTGCAAAGGTAGACTTGGCCAGTTTAGAAGCCCTCTCAACAGCTTCTAAAAGCTCTTTTTCATCGTAGACTATAGCCATTCCTATACCTCCTCCACCGCCCGCTGGCTTCACTATCAGAGGATAACCTATTTTATCGGCTACTTCCACGGCGTCGTCTACCGATACGGGGCTTAAAGTGCCCGGGGCTATAGGTACTCCAACTTCTGAGACTTTTTTCCTTGCCCCCAATTTATCTCCTACGAGCCTCTGCACTTGGCTAGGGGGACCTATAAAGATTATACCTTCTTCTTCTAGTCGTTCCACAAAGTGCGGATTTTCTGCTAAAAACCCGTATCCGGGATGTACGGCTTCGGCTCCCGTTTTCTTCGCAGCGCTAACTATCTTTTCTATATCGAGGTAGCTGTAGCGAGGGTGAGGATCTCCTATCCATACGGATTCGTCCGCTAGGAGTCTATGTAGAGAATTTCTGTCGGCGTCAGAGTAGACTGCTACCGTTTTTATTCCCTCTTCTTTTGCAGCTCTTATTATTCTTACGGCGATTTCTCCTCTATTGGCGATGAGTATCTTCTTAAAGGGTGGCTCGGGCATACGTTTATACACTTAAAACACGTTATATATCTGCGTCGATACTATATACCTTGGATGATGAGGGTTAAAAGCGGCGATCGCGTGAGCGGAGGTTCCTCTCTGACACGCCTTTTAATGGATTTTCTCTACATTCGAAAAACACGGTCTACCATGATAATAGCTAAAAGTATCTTAGAGAAGTGTAGAAAACTGGTGATTATCGCAGGATGTCAGACGCGCGGCATGGGTAGGCGGGGACGCGCATGGTCCTCTCCATCCGGTGGTCTTTGGTTCTCGCTGATACTTAAGCTTCGTATTCCCGCGCACGTTATACCGTTTTTAAGTTTGGCGATGGCCCTCTCTGTTGCCGAAACTCTCAAATCTAAAGGTTTGAATACTCGGATTAAATGGCCTAACGACGTCGTAGTAGATGGTAAAAAAGTATGTGGAGTATTAGCAGATGTTAAAATAGGTAGAAATATCGCGTACGTTGTACTGGGCGTTGGAATTAATACGAATTTTTATCTAAGAGATCTCCCTGCAAAGTTGCAGAATACAGCTGTTACAGTTTTTGAAGCGCTTGGCTTTAAGCTTGATAATATAAAATTACTGGATGAGATAGTGTATCGATTTGAAGAATATATCATGGATTTGGAGAAAGGGTTCGTATATACTATCAGAGAAAAGGTGGAAGAAATGCTTTATGGAAAAAATGAAGAAGTAGTTGCCATCTGTGAGAAGGAAGTTTTTAGAGGTATTTTAAAGGGGGTAGGTTTAAATGGTTCTCTACTCCTAGAAACCGAGAACGGTGTAGAGGAGATAGAATCTTCTTCTCTTAAAAAGCTATTAGTGAGAGACTCTACGTAGCCTCTAGTTCTAACAGAGGCTGTCCCTGTTTTACCACTTGTCCTTCTTCCACGAAAATTCTTTTAATCCTGCCTCTTCTACCAGCGGTTATTTCCACCTGCGTTTTCATAGATTCAAGAACCGCTATGACTGTATCTTCTTTAACTTCACTACCATATTTTACTTTTAAAGCCAGAACTTTACCCGTCATGGGAGCCGCTATTATTCTATCAGAAATTCTGGGCGCGCTTTCTATGCTCTCTAACTCCTTTACTTTAGATTTTGTGAAAAGTTTCTTGAGGATTTCAATTTCACTTTCTGTATCAGCTAGTTCGACTTCTATTTCGTATACCTCATCGTCTATTGTCACTCTGAATTTTCTACTCACGCTCTCACACTAGCATATTTATGAATATTATTTATGGTACTTATTTATCTATACCCGGTAGTAATCTATACGCTTTCTTCATAGATATCAAGTTTGGCTGCTATACGCCAAGGATTTATCTTAACTCTTCTAGTTGATTTGTTCTTACTTTTACTCTTATTCTGTTTCAGTATATACCCGTAAACGGATGCTAATACTACTATTATTTTCTCGTCCATACTTCCTCACAGTTATACCGGCGGTACTCCATGTTTTTTAGGAGGTCTTGACGGTTTTTCTCTCTTCGATAATAGGTAATCTAAAATTGTCGCTAGAATAGGTCTCGTCTCGTGGGGCATTATCACTTTATCCACATACCCCCTGAAAGAGGCGATGTATGGATTCGCTATTTTCTCTCTATATTCTTCTACGAATTTCTTAGCTAATTCTTCTGGATTCTCCGCTTTGGCTAACTCTTTCCTATAGATTATTTCTATAGCTCCTTCAGGACCCATAACCGCTATCTCAGCAGTAGGCCAAGCTAGCACAGCATCAGCTCCTAAGTGCTTACTACCCATGGCTATGTACGCTCCTCCATAGGCTTTTCGCAATATTACTGTGATTTTAGGAACTGTAGCTTCCGAATACGCGTATATGATTTTAGCTCCATGTCTGATAACTCCACCGTGTTCTTGATGTGTGCCAGGCATAAAGCCGGGCACATCTACGAAAGTTATTATCGGTATGTTGAATGCGTCACAGAACCTCACAAACCTAGAGATTTTATCGCTTGAATCTATATCGAGCACTCCGGCGTGAACTGCTGGTTGATTAGCGACTACTCCGACTACATATCCGTTTAATCTGCCAAAGCCTATAACCGCATTTCTCGCGAAATGCTCCTGTACCTCAAAAAACGTCCCTTTATCCAGTACGGTTTCGATAACATCTTTAACATCATAAGGTTTTATCGGATCATCGGGTACAATAGTATCTAATATACTGCTCGTCCTATTAGGGTCATCTCCAATGTCTAAGTAGGGGGGGTCTTCAAGGTTATTGGAGGGAAGATAGGATAGTAGCTTTTTTATAAGCTCTATTCCCTCTCTTTCACTATCCACGATGAAATGAGCCACACCGCTTTTAGAAGCATGTACTTCAGCTCCTCCTAATTCTTCAAACGTAACTTCTTCTCCAATAGCGGCTTTAACAACCTTAGGCCCTGTTATGAACATAAAGCTGGTTTTACGTGTCATTATTATAAAATCGGCTAAGGCAGGTGAGTAGACGGCTCCGCCAGCGCAAGGCCCCATTATGGCCACGATCTGTGGTATTATACCGCTCGCCAATACATTTCTGTAAAATATTTCCCCGTAGCCTTTCAGGCTGTCTATGCCTTCTTGTATTCTAGCTCCTCCGGAGTCGTTTATACCTATGACAGGTATTCCAAGTTTCATAGCCATCTCTATAGTCCTCGCGATTTTCATGGCGTGCATTTCTCCTACACTGCCGCCTTTAACCGTGAAGTCTTGCAGGTATAGCGCTACTTTCCTCCCGTCGATCTCGCCTAAACCAGTTATCACCCCATCTCCTAGAGCGAAGAACTCATCCATGCCGAAACCAGTGGCGCGGTGAAGAATGAAATCTCCAAGTTCTATGAAGGATCCAGGGTCTACAAGTAGGTTAAGCCTCTCTCTAGCGGTGAGCTTCCCCTTTTTATGTTGTTTTTCTATTCTCTCGGGTCCTCCTCCTAAGCGGGCTAGCCTTCTATACTCTTCCAGCTTCTTAAACCGGTCTTTAACCATAAAAACACCCGAAAGAAAAAGTATTTATGCTATTTCTTCAACCCAGGCTTCGTAGACTCGACCGTTTACTTTAACTCTTACTAGTTTAGCCCCTCTCTTGTAGGCTTCTAGCGCTGCTTTAAGAGAACGCGCCGCACGGTATATTCCATCTTTGAGTTCTCCGCTTTTTCTTCTAAAGGTCTGGGGTATTCGTCTAGCAGGGAGTTCATCTATTAGCTGAGAGAGTCTGCCGTTTGAGAAGAAGCCTAGAACTCTATTCTTGGCAAGGCTTAATACTAAGTATGGTGTTTCAAAACCTCCCACAACTGCTATATATGCTATAGAATCGGATGAAACTTCTACGCAGGAGCCTCTAGCTACGGGGAGGGCTTGCCAAGGAGAAGCCTCTGTATCTCCTACTTTTACTTTACAGTCGCCGGTGACCGCTATTACTGCGTCATCATGAAAGAGCAGTTTGACCCTGCCTGAAGTTATCTCTATTGTCCCGGCCGATTCTTTATTGTCTACTAAAAGGTTGGCTAGGGAATGTAGGTATGGATCTTTGGCATGAAAATATTTATATTTCCCCGTTCCTATGCAATATGCTATCCTTGCATTTTCCGCTTCTATAACGCTTGCCCGCAAGAGGACCCCTCGACAGATACTTAAGGGTTATTCGTTATACGTCGTATTTAAACGTTATCTTTATAGACATAAAATGTTAGCCCGAAATGACCTTCTATTTTAAAATGAGAATATTAAGTAAAAATAAGCGATAGAAGAGATAGACTAGGTTATTTTGGAAAAATACTTTAATAAAATATAGCTATACTCCCCTTGGATAGCGTTAGCTTTCTAAGTGGATTCCCTATGGTGAAGTCGTCCAGCTAAGAATCTCTTCCTTGCGTGATAAAATTCATCGTTTTGCTTGAGTATAGTTATCCCGTAACTCCGTTTGTTTATAATGAATTATAGAATTGAATCTAAAATTTCAGAATAATGAGATTATATTTTCCTTCTTTTCTAACTTCAACTAGTCCTTTTTCAGATAATCTCATGATATGTCGCCATAGAGTAGTCTTGGGTATCTCCAGCTCTCTTCCTATTTCGTGTTGGAAAGCCCTCCCTCCACGTTTCTTTAAAAAGTTGATAATTTCTCTATCGACTTCAGATAGTTCTTTCATTACAACTTTGTACCGCATTTTTCTTAATACTATGTACATGATCACTATAGCTATACCGATAAATAATACTAAATAAATTGGGGGTAAAAACCAGTAACCGCCTTCCTTCTCCTCGTTTTTCTGTGGGAGAACTATATACTCTATTTCATGACTCCCGGGAGGCATAATCAAGACGAGATATTTGTCTTCTACAACTTCTAGAGGCGGCTCTGATATTCTAAAGATAAAAGTATTGGATGGCATGAAAATTGCAAATGTAGAATTAGCATTTGCATGAAAAGTCCATATTCTCCCACTTTTATTGGTTAAGCTCTGCGTTAGATAAGTTACGTTAATTTGTTTAGCTTCAAAAGCGTAAACTATTAAAAATAATCCTTCCGCAGTACTTTCTAAATCATAGTCTAGCGGTTCCCCATTTTCATCTGTAACCGTTATGACTTCCGGCTTTCCACAAAGACTCAGATTTAAAACTCCAGGTTCCTCGTTTCTCACCAAAAAATTAGCCTCAACCCATCCGTCTTCGTAGACTAAAAATTTAATGCTAGTAATTTCCTGCGCATAGGACCATTGACAAAATAATATAAGCAGCATGAACGCCACAAGAAAAACCATCTCGCGCATAGTAGAAATTAAACGAAACTAAATGAAATAATTTTTCCGCAGAATCCCTTATGGACTTACATCGACTATTATATGTTGGTGGTGTGAATGAGAGAAATTGCCGTGATGTTAATACTAATAATATTGCTGAGCACATTGGCCTATACCACTACTATACTGGCACAGGCTGAGGAGGAAGATCAGATAGCGTCGCTACGGAAGCTTATAGATAGGTTAAAGAAGTTAGATGAGTTTCTGAGGAGAAAATTAAAAGAGAATAAAAATAAGATGGAGGAGGAAGACTATGAACGTCTAATTCAAGAACTGGACGCCGCTAAAGCCCTTCTCGAGGAAGCTGAAGAAGCTCTGGAAGAGGGAGATATTGAAGTAGCGAAGGATCTGCTCAGGAGAGCTGGGAAGAAGTATAAGAGCATTGTTAAAGAAATATGGGATTTGCTAGACTACGACGAGAAGTTAAGAAAGTTAATAGCGTACATCAAGAGGTGTAGGAGGGTTATAGCTAGACTCGAGAGAATAGCCGACAGGCTAGAAAGGCTCGGAGTAAATGTTACAGAGGCTGAATTAAAACTTAGTGAAGCTAAATTCTACTTGGAAGAAGCTGTGGAGGCTTTACAGAATAAGAAATTTGTTAAAGCAGCCGAGTACTGCCGTAGAGCATGGACTAATGTGAAGGAGGCTGCTGATGTATTGAAAAAAGCTACAAGAGAATTCTTGGAGGAAAATAAGGACAAGATATTATCGGCTATTGATAGACTAGAGAATTTCCTAGATAAGGCCGCAGAACGGGTTAGAAACAGTAACATGAGCGAAGAAAGAAAAGAAATTGTACTCAAGAAAATAGAGGATTGGAAGAATCGGTTAGAGACTGCGAGAGATAAAGTTGAAGAGGGGAAATACAAAGAAGCTTTGGCGATCGTAAGGAGAGTACTCAGAGAGATAAGGATAGTCTTGAAACATCTTAAACATTAAATTTACAATTTTTTACGCATTTTAGCTAATTTCTCCATAAGCTCTTCTTCTTCGAGCGCTTGTCTCTCTTCCGCTGTTAAGTGCTCTGGCAGCCACTCTGGCCTCCGTCCTTTCTTCTTGTAATATGCTCTTATAGCCCGTCTCAAAGCACCTACAGCTAATATGCCACAGTGGTATTTTATTGCTGGCAAACCTCCAAGCTCATCAGATATCTGTCTCCACGTGATTTTCCAAGCTTCTTTTAAGGGTTTTCCTTTTATCATCTCTGTTAAAACGCTGGCCGCAGCTATATTAGCGGCGCATCCATAGCTTTCAAAGCTAGCCTTTTCGACAATATCATCCTTATTGATTTTAAGGTATATAGCTATCATATCGCCGCAGGCAAGACTTCCTGCGGTGGCAGATGCTGTAGCGTTCTCCATTCTACCCAGATTTTTAGGATTTCTGAAAAGTTCTAGTACTTTAGGGCTATATGGTAGGGGAATTCTACTAGCCATTCTATATCTCCCTCGGTTTAGCGGAACTTATCATTCTAATTCTCTCCACGGCTTTAGGCACCACTTTCAACGTGTACTCTATATCCTCGATACTATGTTCTGGATCTACTTTAAATAGTATGCTCCCGTGAGCCTCTTCATATTTCCTGCCTATAGCCACTAGGACATGGCTTGGCTCTAAGACTCTAGTAGTACAAGCACTCCCACTGGAAACGTACACTCCGTTAAAGCTAAATTCTATCGTAAGTGCTTCCCCCTCACAGTACAGAAAACTCAAATTAACGTTATCCGGAGCTCGACGTTCCCCTCTAGGCCCGTTAAGTATAACGTAGGGCACTTTATCCATTATACCCTCGATGAGCATATCTCTCAATTTCTTCATATGGTTTACTTTCTCCTCGAAGTTAGTGAATCTAATTTCAGCCGCCTTGGCGAAGCCAACAACTAAAGGTACGTTCTCAACTCCGGGCCAATATTCCTGAGTGCTCAACTGCCCATAGATTATTTTCTCTAAATTTACTCCTTCCTTTAAGTATAGAACTCCTACCCCCCTAGGTCCTTTGATTTTATGGCTGCTCAGAGTAGCCATATCCAAGTCGAGTTTCGTTAGGTCTAGCGGTATCCTGCCGTAGGCGTCTACGACGTCGCTATGGATTATAGTGTTTGGGTTTTTGTCACGGATTTTCTCTATGATTTCCCTCAGTCTTTGTATAGTCCCTATTTCGTGATTTACATATCCAATACTAACCAATACGGTATCATTATCTACGAAACTTTCCAGAGTATCAGGATCCACGAAGCCTTCGCCATCTACCGGTATCTCCACTACCTTAAAACCAGCTTTTTCCAATTCTTTCGCTGGAAATATAACGCTTAAATGTTCTATCGCGGATACTATTATCTTCTTCCCAAGATGTTTATTCGCTCGGACACCTCCTAGAATGGCGAGGTTGTTAGCCTCGGTGCCGCTATGCGTGAATATTAGATCTTGCGGGCTTACATTCAAAGTTTTAGCTATCAGCTCTGAAGCCTTAGAAAAAGCTTCATACGCCTCCCATCCCGGCTTATTGGTTATAGATGGATGCCCATATCCGACATCTCGAAAATAGGGTAGCATAGCCTCTATTACTTCCTTAAGTACCCTCCCCGAGTTTTCACCATCGAAATAGACTTCCCTTTTAGGTTTTCCATGGAATTTAATTAATTCCTCTACGCTCTTTAGCGTATGTTCACTCATGAATCTATCACGACATGTAC